>JBHEMB010000527.1:0-7314 GCA_046262855.1 Mycobacteriales bacterium
ACCTCGAACAGGACGACGAGACCGAGGCGACCGAGGACGGCTGAGTAGCGTCGGACGGTGCCTCCCGCCCTCCAGCTCGCTGCCGCGACGTTCCGCCGCGACGGCACAGAGATCCTTCGGGGCATCGACCTGACGGTCGAACGGGGGGAGCGTTGGGCGCTGCTCGGTCGGAACGGGTGCGGCAAGACCACGCTGCTGTCCCTCGCCGGCGCCCGGGAGCACCCCACGACGGGGACGGTGGACGTGCTCGGCCAGCGCCTGGGTCGGGTCGACATCTTCCGGGAGCTCTGGCCGAAGCTGGGCCAGGTCGTCGGCAGGCACATGCCCTCCGGAAGGCTCTCGGCTGGCGAGGTGGTCCTCACGGGCCTGACCGGTACCAACGGGCTGAGGCTGCGCTGGACACCAACCGAGGACGATCACACCGCCGTGGCCAGATCCCTTGCCGACGTGGGTATCTCGGACCTCAAGGATCGGCTATGGGACGTGTTGAGCAACGGCGAGCAACGCCGCGCGTTGCTCGCCCGAGCCTTGGTCCGCCAGCCGGAGCTGCTGCTTCTCGATGAACCCGCCGCCGGTCTGGACCTGCCGGCGCGCGAGCACCTCCTCGAGGCGCTCGAAAATCTGCGACCGGGGCTCACGTCACTGCTGGTCACCCATCACGTGGAGGAGATCCCTGCGACGACGACGCACGCCGCACTCATGTCCGACGGTCGGTTGCTGGCGCAAGGACGCGCTTGCGACGTACTGACGTCCGAGCGGTTGTCCGACTGCTTCGACATGGGCCTGGTGGTCGAGGAACGGGACGGACGCTTCAGCGCTCGAAGGAGCGGCGAGCCACCTCGAGCCGCAGCATCGTCGTGAGAACAGACGTAAACAGTTCAAGAACTCCAGGGGAATGCCGATACCGTGAGCACGGTTGCCCCCCGCAGGAGCGGGCACAATCGCTGCCCTCCGGCCACTGACGCCCGGGCCCCAACGACCTCGCCGACGGAAGTCGTCGGCGCGCATGAGAAGAGAAGCACATGAACGACTACGGACCCTGGGACGACTGACAGTCCCTGCGCCTGACGTCGGCCCGTCCCTCATCCGAGGGGCGGGCCTTTCAGCTTTTCAAGGGCCAACGTGAGCACCTCGGTCGTGGTGCCGAAGTTGAGGCGCGCGTGGTGGGTGAGCCCAAAGTCAGCACCCTCTGACAGCGCAAGGCGCTGGTCGCGCAGCAGCCGGGCGGCTGGCAACTCATCCGGGAACGACAGCCAGGCCAGGTACGACGCCTCAGGCACGGTCACTCCGATGGCGGGGGGCAGGCCGTTGACGACCAGTGACCTCATCCGGTCTAGATGGCTGATCAGCTCGGCGAGCCACGCGTCGCCGTCGGTCAGGGCCGCGGTGTTGGCCAGCCAGCCGAGGTGCCCGACCTTGTAGGCGACCTCCGCCGGGATCTGCCGGAGCTTCGTGAGGACGTCGGCATCACCTGCGACGAGCAGTGCCGCCTTGAGGCCGGCGAGGTTGAAGGCCTTCGACCCAGAGGTAAGGACCACGGCGCGACGAGGTGTCAGGGCGTACGGCGTGAACGTGGCACCGGGCAAGGTCAACGGCGCGTGCACTTCGTCGGCGAGCACCACCGCGTCGTGCCGTCTCACGACCTGATCGAGCTGTGCCAGCTCGTCGGCCGACCAGACTCGCCCTGTCGGGTTGTGCGGGCTCGACAGCAGGACCGCCCGGGCGCCGCCACCGAGTGCGACATCGATGCCTGGAAGGTCGAGGGCGCCGTCGACCAGGGGCACGAGCTCAACCGGGCGACCGACAGAGGGGGGTACCTCGAAGAACGGGTGGTAGACCGGCGGGCAGATCACCACCCTGTCGCCAGGGTCTGTGGTGACCTTCAGCACCTCCACGACGCCGGCCATGACGTCGGCCACAGGGAAGCACCACGACGGATCGACGTCCCAGTCCCAGTGCCGTCTGGCGAAGCCGGCGAAGGCGGCACCGAGCCGGAACGGGGCCGCGTACCCGGTGTCGCCGCGGTCGACTGCCTGCTGCAGGACCTCGGCCACGCAGGGGGCGAGGGGCACATCGAGCTCGGCAACCCACATCGGCAGCACGTCCGGCGGATAGAGCTGCCACTTGATGCTCTGCCGCTGGCGCAGCTGCTCGAGCGAGAGGCTGTCCACCCAGGGCAGTCTGCCCCTCCTGGTGCCCTCATGGGTGGTGGCCCAGCTCGGCCCGCTACGCGGCGAGGGCGAAGGCTGGGTCGACGGCGGCTGACATCGCCTGCTGCATCAGCGCTCTCACCTGGTCCACGTCCTGGCCGCCGAAGCTGCCGAGCGGGACGAAGTCCACGGAGCAGCGCCCGCGGCGTCGTGGCTTCCAGGTGCCTCGCGGGATCACGGTGTTCGTACCGCTGACGACCGCGAGCACGACGGGCACGCCGGTCACCGAGGCGAGTCGTGCCGCGCCGGTCTTCAGCGGCTGGACGATGCCGTCGCCGATCCGACCTTCGGGGAACAGCGCCACGGCTTCCCCGGCGTCCAGGAGGAGTTGCGCCCCTCGGAGCGCTGACCCGGCCTCGGACGTGCCGCGCTTGACGGGCACCATGCCGGCTTCGAGCAGTACCCGTCCGACGATCGGTGCCGTAAAGACCCCTGCGGTACCGAGCATCCGCAGCTGCCGCCCGGCGCCCTGACCGGCGACCGCCAACGCCGGGCCGTCGGCGACGGACAGGTGGTTGGCGATCACGAGCACCGGCCCGGACGGGAGCGTGCCGGTCACCGAGGGCCGTACAACGAGCGCGATGCAGCGGGCGATCACCGAGTAGGCAAAGCGGCCGCGCCGGCTCGGCACAGTGGCGTCCGGAAGAGCGAGCCGCCGCGCGGCGTAGACAGCCGAGGGGTCGTAGCTGTTACCCACGCTCGTGTCGACCCGAGACAGCAGCACCGCAGCGACAGCGAACAGGACGAGCAGGCTGGCGAGGGCGCCGCGGTACGAACCGGTGGACCCCACAACGACAGCGAACAGCGTCGGACCCATCCACGCCGTGCCTCGCTCCGCGAGCTGGGTGAGCGAGAAGACCGCCCCGGCAGAGCCCGCAGGGGTGAGCTGGCTGACCAGCGAGCGGGCCAAGGTCTGCGAGCCGCCGAGCACCGCTGCCAGGCCGACGGCGAGCGCCCAGACGTCGGACCGGGCCTGCAGCGAGGTGGTCGCCCCGACCATGACGCCGACCCATCCGACAACGCAGCCGAGCAGGACGGGCTTGGTCCCGAAGCGGCTCGCGAGGTGGCCGGTGAGCATGGCAAAGGGGGCGGCGAGCACCTGCACGAGCAGCACCATCAGCAGCAGGGTCGTGGTGTCAGCGTGCACCTCGTGGGTGAGGACGGTCGCGGACAGGCTGACGACCGCACCGATGGCGTCGCCGAGCACGATGGCGCCGAGGATCGCGAGCCGCAGCTGCGGCAGGTCACGCAGCATGGCGAGCGCGGAGGTCCGTGCCATCGGAGTCGCAGGAACCACGCCCATCATCCGGCAGGCAAGCAGCGCGAACCCCGCCCACCACAGGCCCGCGGCGGCGATGACCAGGCGCACCCCGCTGGCGTGACCGGTAGCCCCCAGCACGGCAAGGGCACCGCCCAGGAGCAGCCCGCCACCGACGTACCCGACAGCGAAGGCTTGCGAGGACAGCCGGTCCGCGGCTGTGCCGGGCGCCAGCCGAGGGAGGATCGCGTTGTAGGGGACCATCGCGGCGCCGAAGCAGACGATCGCGGCGACCATCGCCGCAGCGGCGAGCAACCAGTGCGGTGCGAGCGCAAGTCCCACCGTCGCCGTCCCGCCGAGGAGGGCGAAGCGACGGACGAGCGCGACCGGCTCCGCACCCCGGTCGACACGGCGACCGATCAGCGGGAGCAGGACCACCTGGACGAGAACCGCCGACACGATCGTGAGCGGGAGGACGAGCGGACGACCACCGCTGAGGTGGTCGAGGTAGGGGCCGCCGACAGCGGTGGTCACGATGGTGACGTAGCCGGAGTTGGCCCAGTCGTAGGCAGCGAAGCCGCGCTTCTGCGAAGTCATGACTCGAGAGTCGGCTGGTGCGGCCGAGAACTCCTGAGTAGAACTGCGGGACATGCCCACCGGTCATGAGGTCTTCGAGCAGCTGTCGTGGCACTGGGAGGCGCAGCTCCGACCGCGTTTCGAGGGGCTGACTCGCGAGGAGATCCTCTGGGAGCCGGTCGCGGACTGCTGGACCGTACGGCAGGGGATGCCCGACTGGGAGTGGCCCTCACCGGTGCCCGCCCCCGTGACGACGATCGCCTGGCGGCTCGCGCACATCGGGCACTGCTTCGACCACCGGTACCAGGCGCACTTCGGCGACCGCGTGTTCGAGCACGCGGTGCCTGACGACCTGCTGGCCTTCGTCGACGACGGCTACCGCCTCTGGTCAGAGGCGATCAGCCGGGCCGACGAGGCGCGGCTCGCACGACCACATCAGGGTCCCCCGGGGTCGGCGGACGAGGCCTATCCGTTGTGGGCCGTGATCCTGCACATCAACCGGGAGGTCATCCACCACGGCGCCGAGGTGGCGCTGCTGCGGGACCTCTACCTCCGGCGTTAGAGACGCTCCACGATGGTGGCGTTCGCCAGCCCACCCGCCTCGCACATGACCTGCAAGCCGTAGCGGCCGCCGGTCTCCTCCAGCACGCCGAGCAGCGTGGTCATCAGGCGTGCGCCTGAGCCGCCCAGCGGGTGGCCGATGGCCATCGCGCCGCCGTGCTGGTTCACCTTCGCGAGGTCGGCGCCTGTCTCGCGCTGCCACGCGAGCACCACGCTGGCGAAGGCCTCGTTGACCTCGAACGCGTCGATGTCGTCGATGTCCAGGCCGGCGCGCGCGAGCACCTTGTGCGTCGCTGGGATGATCCCGGTCAGCATGAGGAGCGGGTCGTCGCCGGCGACGGCGAACGAGTGCACCCGTGCCCGGGGCGTCAGGCCGAGATCCCTTGCGGCGTCGGCATTCGCGACCATCAGCGCGGCCGCACCGTCGCTCAACGGACTGGAGTTGCCCGCGGTGATGCGCCAGTCGATCTGCGGGAAGCGCTGCTCCCAGTGCGGGTCCCGGAACGCGGGCTTGAGGCCGGCGAGCACCTCAACCGTCGTGCCCGGGCGGACCGCCTCGTCGGTGTCGAGCAGGTCCGGTATCGCCACGACCTCGCGGTCGAAGGCGCCGTTCTTCCACGCCAGGGCGGCCTTCTCGTGGCTGGCCGCGGCGAGCTCGTCAAGCTCCGTGCGCGACAGGTCCCACTTCGCCGCGATCAGCTCGGCGCCGATGCCCTGCGGTGCGAGTCCCTCGGGGTAGCGGTCCGCTACCGCCGTACCGAAGGGATCCTTGCCCACGCCCTGGCTGCCCATGGGGACCCGGCTCATCGACTCCACGCCGGAAGCGATCGCCAGGTCGTAGGCACCGGACATGACGCCCTGTGCCGCGAAGTGCAGCGCCTGCTGGCTGCTGCCGCACTGGCGATCCACGGTGACGGCGGGCACTGACTCCGGCAGCCCTGCGGCGAGCGCGGCCCACCGGGCAGTGTTCATGCTCTGCTCGCCGACCTGCCCGACGGCTCCGCTGATGACGTCGTCGATGCGGGTGGGATCGACGCCCGTCCGGTTCACGAGGGCCCGGATCGCGGTGGCGTGCAGGTCCACCGGATGGATGCCCGACAGCGCGCCACCGGCCTTGCCCTTGCCGATCGGCGTACGAACCGCGTCGACGATGACGGCTTCCCTCATGACGTCCTCCCGTTGAGTTGTGTTCTCCAACTCACTCCAACACGGTTGAGTTGGAAAATGCAACCCACTGGGTAAGAATGGGGACGTGATCAGTGACACAGCACGGGACTGCAGCGTTGCCAGCGCACTGGAGGTGATCGGTGACCGCTGGTCGCTGCTGGCGGTCCGGGAGCTCTTCCTCGGCGTCAGCCGCTTCAACGAGCTGGTCAGCAACACCGGAGCGCCCAGGGACGTCCTGACGGCACGGCTGCGCAAGCTGGAGCAGCAGGGCGTGGTCGAGCGACGGCCGTACTCCGAACGACCGCCGCGCTACGACTACGTCCTGACCGCGGCCGGACGCGACCTGGCGCCCGTGCTCTCAGCGCTGCGGCACTGGGGGGACGAGCACGTGCGCCACGGTAAGCCGCCGGTGCAGTTCACCCATACCTGCGGCCACAGGTACGTGCCCGAGCCGCACTGCCAGGCGTGCGGCGAGGTCACCGAGCCGGGCTCGCTCCGGTTCGCCAAGGACCGTCGCGGCCGACGCATCGACGGGCTTCACGCGTAGCGCGATGCCTAGGGGCGCTGATAGCGCGATGTCTATGGGCGCTGATAGCGCACCGGCAGTTCCTTGATGCCGTGCACGAAGTTCGACCGCAGCGCACGGGGAGCGCCGAGCGGCGCGATGTCGGGCATCCGTCGCGCGATGGTGTCGAAGATGATCCGGACCTCGGCCCGGGCGAGGTTGGCGCCGAGGCAGAAGTGCGGGCCGCCGCCGCCGAAGGCGACGTGCTCGTTGTCCGCGCGCGTGATGTCGAAGGTGTTCGGGTCGAGCAGGCTGCGCTCGTCCCGGTTGGCGGCGGAGTAGTAGATGACGACCCGGTCGTTGGCCTTGATCTGCTGGTCGCCGAGGGCGTAGTCGGTCAAGGCCGTCCGCTGGAACTGGATGATCGGGGAGGCCCACCGGATGATCTCCTCGGCCGCCGTCTCGAGCGGCCGCGCGGTCTTGAACAGTTCCCACTGGTCGGGGTGCTCGAAGAAGGCCTGCATCCCGTGGCTGATGGCGTTGCGGGTCGTCTCGTTGCCGGCGACCATCAGCAGCACGAAGAAGATGGCGAACTGGTCGGGTGTCAGCGCGCCCTCACCGGTCTCGGCGGCAAGCAGCTTGCTGATGATGTCGTCGGCCGGGCAGCCGCTCTTCTCCCGCGCCAGCGCGTCTGCCATGACGAACATCTCGGCCATCGCCCCCTGCGCCTCCTCGGGCGAGCCGCCGAGCTCGGGGTCGTCGAACCCGACCATGCGGTTGGACAGCTCGAAGACCACCTTGCGCTGGTCGGCGGGAACGCCGACGAGCTCGCAGATCGCGAGCAAGGGCAGTTCCGCGGCGACGTCCGTGACGAAGTCACCGGAGCCCTTCGCCAGCGCTCGGTCGACGATGTCGTCGGCGAACTCCTGCAGCCGGGCCTCGAGCGCGCGGATGGTGCGGGGGTTGAAGGCCCGCTGCACGATCTGCCGGTACGCGCCGTGCTCGGGCGGGTCCATGTTGAGCATGAGCTGCCGGGT
>JBHEMB010000528.1:0-8084 GCA_046262855.1 Mycobacteriales bacterium
ACGGCATCCACGTCCTGCTCAACGGGTCCGCGTGGGGTGGTTCTCCACCGCTGTACGACGCCGTCCTGGGAGGTACGCCGGTGGGCGACCCGACCTCCTACGAGCCGATCCGGTTCGTGTCGCCCGCTGATGTCAAGGCCGTCGCCGCTGCGTTACCCGCCGCCGGCGACCTCGTGCCTCGGTTCACCCACAAGGCCATGAAGCAGGCGGAGGCGTACCCGGAGAGCGCGTGGGACCAGCCGGACGTCCTGACGGCGGTGCTGCTCCCGGCGTACCAGCGCCTGGTCGACCTCTTCACGAGTGCCGCTGCCGCGGGCCAAGCCGTCCTCATCACCCTCGACCGGGAGTAGCCCGTGGACCTGCGGATCTTTACCGAGCCCCAGCAGGGGGCGACCTACGACGAGCTGCTCGCGGTCGCGCGCACGACCGAGGAGTGCGGCTTCGACGCGTTCTTCCGTAGCGACCATTACCAGACGATCGGCGGCGACGGCGGGGTCGGCTCGACCGACGCGTGGATCACCCTTGCCGGCCTCGCGCGCGAGACCTCGCGGATCCGGCTCGGCACGCTCGTCACGCCGGTCACCTTCCGGCTGCCGGGCCCGCTCGCGATCAGCGTCGCGCAGGTCGACCAGATGTCCGGCGGTCGGGTCGAGCTGGGGCTCGGCACCGGCTGGTACGACGGTGAGCACGCCGCCTACGGCATCCCGTTCCCTCCGATCGGCGAGCGGTTCGCGATGCTCGAGGAGCAGCTGCGGATTCTCCGTGGGCTCTGGACCGCGAGCGCGTCCTACGACTTCCCGGGCGAGCACTACCAGCTCACGGACAGCCCGGCGCTCCCGAAGCCGGTGCAGTCGCACGTCCCGATCATCATGGGCGGCTTCGGGCAGAAGCGGACGCCGCGGCTCGCCGCGACCTACGCGGACGAGTACAACGTGCCGTTCCACCCGGTCGAGGAGACAGCCGCTGCCTTCGACCGGGTCCGGGCGGCGGCGGCCGAGACCGGCCGGTCGCTGATCTACTCCGTCGCCCAGTCCGTCGCGGTCGGTCGCGACGACGCCGAGGCCAAGCGCCGTGCCGACGCCATCGGCGGAACCGCGGGTGTCGGCGGCACGGTTGCCGAAGTGGTCGACCTGCTGGGCCGCTTCGCCGAGAGGGGCGCGAGCCGCGCCTACCTGCAGGTGATGGACCTCAAGGACCTCGATCACCTCGAGCTCATCGCGAGCGACGTCCTCCCACAGCTCGGACCCCCCTTGCGATTTCACTGAATCCCCCTGGCTCCACGCGGGCGGTTCAGTGAAACGGGAAGGGGAGTCAGGGGGTGGTGAGGCGCTCGCGGAAGAACTCCAGCACGCGCTCCACGGTCTCGTCGTGGCGGTGCTCGGTCACCACCGCGTGCCCCTTGCCGTGGAGCTCGACGGCGAGGAAGCCGTCCCCCAGCTCGCGCCGCAGGGTCTCGAACCGGGTGCCCACGACCTTGTCGCTGCGGTAGCGAAGACCGAGAACCGGGCAACCCGCGTCTACGCGCTCCTTGACCGCAGCCAGGTCGGCAGGGGACAGCCCGAGGTCGGCGCCGAGTCGCTTGGTCACCGCGAACGGTGCCGAGGGCTGGCTCAGCACCGGTGCGGCCACGTGCCCGTCGACCATCATTGCCAGCGCGAACCCGCCGGTGAAGCACATCCCGAGCGCCCCGACTCCCGGGCCGCCCAGCTCCTCGTGCAGCGAGCGGGCCAGGGCTCGGGTCCAGGACGCGATCGCGGACGTCCGCCCGGTGGCCATCGTCACGAACTCCTTCGAGATGCAGACCTGCACGAGCGACTTCACGATCTCGCCGGTCGACATCGCAGTGCCCGGCGTCCCGAACAGTGACGGCATCACGACGGTGAAGCCGGCGTCGACGACCTCCTCCGCGAAGCCCTGGACAGTCGGCGTGATGCCGGGGATCTCGTGCATGATGACAACGCCGGGCCCGCTGCCCTTTCGGAAGATCGGGTACCCCCGGCCCGCGGCCTCGAAGACGCTCTGGTCCCACCCCGCGAGTCGGCTCATGCCGGCGGACTCTAGAGGGACGGCTCGAGCAGCCGCTCAGGCAGGGACGTGCTGCTTGGCCCTGAGCTTCGGCAGGTGCCGCTCGACCAGCGGCACGACCTCATCGACCGGGACGTCGCGGCCGAGCTCCTTGGACAGCGTCGTCACGCCCGCATCCGTGATGCCGCAGGCGACCACCGCGTCGTACGGCGTGAGGCTGTTGTCGCAGTTCAGCGCGAAGCCGTGCATGGTGACCCCGCGAGCCACCCGGATGCCGATCGCGCCGAGCTTGCGCGCACCGTCGGTCGTCCAGACCCCCGAACGACCCTCGACGCGCACGGTCGCGAGACCCAAGTCGGCGCAGACGTCGATGAGGACCTGCTCGAGCCGCCGGACGTAGGCGACCACGTCGACCGGGTCGGCCAGCCGCAGGATCGGGTAGCCGGTCAGCTGCCCCGGGCCGTGCCAGGTGATCTTGCCGCCGCGGTCGACGTCCACCACCCGGGAGCCGTCGGTAGGCCGCTCCCACGGATCGGTCCGCTTGCCCGCCGTGTAGACGGGCTCATGCTCGAGCAGCAGCACGACGTCGCCCTGGACTCCGTCGGCGACCTGGTCGTGCAGCCGCTGCTGCAGGGCCCACGCCTCGTCGTACGACACGTGTCCCAGCCGGCGGATCTCCACCCGGCCAGCCTACGTCTGCCTCGCTAGGTTGCCGGGCATGAGGACCTCCCGCGTCTGGCCCCGCGCCCTGCTGGCGGCACTGGTCTTCATCCTCGTGGCGGGCGGCGTCTTCGGCCCGCTGTCGGGCAAGCTGGCCGACGAGGAGAAGAACACCAACGCGTCGTTCCTGTCGAAGACCGCGGAGTCCACGCGCACGCTGCGGGCTGCGGAGGCGTTCATCCCGGAGAACAACGTCCCGACGGTCATCCTCTACGAGCGCTCTGCCGGCACCACCAAGGCGGACGTCGCCCGGGCCGTCGACGACCTGACGCAGATCCGCAAGCACCGGAGCTGGCTCGACGGCGATCCCACACCGCCGATCCCCGCCCAGGACGGCAAGGCCCTGCAGGTGGTCGTGCCCTTCGACGGCCAGGACGGCAAGGCGTTCGCGGCGAACATCAAGGCGATGCGGGAGGAGCTCCAGCGGCCGGGGAAACCGAGCGGGCTGGACGTCTACGTGACCGGCCTGGGCGGCACCCAGGCCGACCTGTTCGAGGTCTTCGACTCCATCAGCGGCACCCTGCTGCTGGTCACGCTCGTCATCGTCATCGTGATCCTGCTCCTGGTCTACCGCAGCCCGATCCTCTGGCTGCTGCCAGTGATCGGATCGGGCATCGCGTACACGGTGGCGACCGGCATCCTCTACCTGCTGGCCAAGCACGGCACCCTGACAGTGAACGGGCAGAGCACGGGGATCCTGCCGGTGCTCACGTTCGGCGCGGCGACCGACTACGCCCTGCTGCTCATCGCGCGCTACCGCGAGGAGCTGCACCGGCACGGCACGCCCTGGGACGCCATGAAGGTCGCCTGGCGTGCGGCGGCCCCGGCCATCGTCGCCTCCGGCGCCACCGTGATCGTGTCGTTGCTCTGCCTGCTGTTCAGCGAGCTCGAGGGCAACAAGGGCCTCGGGCCGGTCGCCGCCATCGGCATCGCCTGCGCGGTCGTCACCCAGCTCGTGCTGCTGCCCGCCCTGCTGCTGCTGGGTCGTTGGCTGTTCTGGCCGCGGATCCCGCAGCTCGACGGGCAGGACCCGGTGCACGAGGGCTTCTGGTCGCATCTCGCCGACCGCGTCGGCACCCACACCGCCACCATCGGGGCCGGCACGCTGGTCGCCCTCGTCCTGCTCGCCCTCGGCGTCGCGCAGCTCAACAGCGGCGGCATCCCCCAGGACCAGGCGCTCACCAGCAGGCCCGAGTCGGTCATCGGCCAGGAGCACCTGGCTCGCCACTTCGCAGCCGGTGCGGGCACCCCGATCCAGGTCGTCGCGCCGGTGGGAGTGGCCGATCAGGTCCGCCGGATCGCCGCGGGGGAGAAGGACATCGCCGCCGTCACCGCCTTCAGCGGCGGGGCCGTCAGCAACGGGACGCCGCTCGTCCGCAACGGGAAGGTCCTCATCGAGGCGACGCTGTCGATCGAGAGCACCTCGCCGCGGGCCAGGGACGTCGTGCGGGAGTTGCGGAAGGACCTCGACGGGGTCAGCCAGCAGGCGATCGTCGGCGGCTTCTCCGCCATCGAGCTCGACATCCATACGGCCTCGAAGCGCGACAACCGGGTGATCATCCCGACCGTCCTGGTGCTCATCTTCCTGGTGCTGGCGCTGCTGCTGAGAGCCCTCGTCGCGCCGCTGCTGCTCATCGGCACTGTCGTCCTGAGCTACCTCTCGACGCTCGGCGCCTGCGCGCTGGTGTTCAACCACGTCTTCGACTACCCGGGAGCCGACGCGTCCTTCCCGCTGTTCGTGTTCGTCTTCCTGGTCGCACTCGGCGTGGACTACAACATCTTCCTGATGACCCGGGTGCGGGAGGACGCGGCCGGGCGTGGGACCCGCGAGGCGATGCTGCGGGGCCTGACCGTTACCGGCGGCGTCATCACGAGCGCGGGCGTCGTCCTGGCAGCGACCTTCGCCGCCCTCGCCACACTGCCGCTGGTGTTCCTGTCGGAGATCGGGTTCGCCGTCGCCTTCGGGGTGCTGCTGGACACCCTGGTGGTCCGCTCGCTGTTGGTGCCGACCCTGGTCCTCACGCTGGACGACAAGGTCTGGTGGCCGGTCAGATCCTGACTCGGCGCTGTGGACAAGCTCCGCGGCGTGAGCGCGAAAGTGCCTACGGTGCAAGGCATGCGACCGTTCGAGCTGCCCGGGCACGAGGTGCTCGAGCTGCTCGGCTACGGCACGACGGGTGAGGTCTGGCGCGCGCGGCGAGGAGCCGAGCTCGTGGTTCTGCGGCGGCTGGCGACGGCGGACAGGGACGCCCTGGCAGAGGTACGGCGACGGGCGACCGTCGTACGGTCCCTGACCACCCGGCACCTGGTGCGGCTCAAGACGATCACGCGGGCACAAGGCGATGAGGTGCTGGTCCTCGACCACGCCGCGTGCGGCTCACTGGAGGCGCTGCTCGCGGCCCGCGGCAACTTGACCCCGGGTGAGGTGGTCACCGTGCTGGTGCCGCTGGCCGAAGCACTGGGCGCGGCGCACGCGCACGACCTTCGGCACCGACGGCTGCGGGCGAGCCGGGTGCTGCTCAGCGCCGACGGGATGCCGATGCTCGACGGCCTCGGCCTCGACCCGATCTACGACCCGGCCGACAGCCTCGATCCCACGGGGGCGCTCGGGTGGACGGCCGACGTCTGGGCGCTCGGCGCTCTCGGCCACCGGATGCTGACCGGTGCCGACCCCGGGCACACCCCGGAGCTGCCGGCGACCGCGCCGCGCCCGCTCGTGGAAGCGCTGCTGAGCGCACTCGACCCGGACCCGCTCGCGCGGCCCAGCGCGGCCGACCTGGCCGCGGCGCTGCTCGTCAGCTGCCCCGCGACCCCGCTCACCGGCCTCCCCGAGCCGGTGGTGCTGCCCACACCGCCACCGCGGCAGCTGCCTCGCTCGATCCCCAAGCCGCTCATCGTCACGGCCGCCGCTGCGGCCGCTCTGCTGGCGGTGGTCGCGGCCGGCTGGACCTGGGGCGCCCGCAGCGCACCGGCGACGGCGAGCGTCACGGCCGTTCCGACGGACTGGGCGGCGGTCGTGGCGGGCCTCGACCGGTCCCGCACGTTGGCGTTCGCGACCGGGGATGCCACCCGGCTCGAGCAGGTCTACCTGCCGAGCAGCGAGTTGCTGCGGCGCGACGCCGCAGCCCTTGCCGACCTCCGGGCCCGCCGCGCCACCGCCCGCGGCTTGACGCACCGGCTGCTGTCGGTGCGGCAGGCAGCGACCGCGGACGACCACGTCGAGCTGGCGGTCAGCGCGGCGCTGTCGGCGTACACGCTGGTGGACGGGCGTGGGAACGTCCTCGAGAGGCACACCGCCGGGCCGGTCCTGCAGGTGCTGATGGTGCTGGTGCGCAGCGGCAGCGGCGGCGGCTGGCGGATGGAGCAGCTTCGTCCGCGCTCGTGACCGGCACAGAACTGGTCCTTTCGTGCCATGCACGAGATGGCGCCCGTAGACGACCCTCTGTTAGCGCACGACTGCGCACTGTGAACGAGTTCTTGGGGGTTCTGGGGCATGTCCTCGCCAACCGCGGACGTCGCGGCGCTCGCCATCCCGCGCCCGCGCACGGCCCCGACAGCACCTGACGGGGCGCGCGAGAGCCAGGCGAGCGCGCGGGAGCACCCCCGCGTACTCGGCTGGTTCGGCACGACGGCCTTGGCGATGGGAGGCAGCAACCAGAGCCTGTTCCTGCTGACGGCGCTCGTCATGACCCAGGGCAGCGCCGCCGTGCCGCTGCTCATCATCGGCCTGCTGCTGAGCTGGGCGGCGGCCCCGGGCTGGACCGAGCTGGTGCTCATGTACCCGAAGCGGGTCGGCGGGATCAGCGCCACCTGCGCCGAGGCGTTCCGCCCGTACAGCCCTGTCCTCGCCAACCTCACCGGTGTCTGCTACTGGTGGGGCTGGGTGCCGACCTGCGGCTTGACCGCGCTGCTGTCCGCGAGCGCGCTGCACCACTGGTACCTGCACCAGGTCCCCATCACCCTGCTCGCCATCGCCATCGTGCTCTCTTTCACCGCGCTCAACCTGTCCGGCGTCGCCCGCACCGCCCGCGTCGTGAAGCTCATCGCCCTCGGCTCCGCCGCACTCGCGTTCCTCTCCGCTGCGATCCCCGTGTTCGCGGGCAGCGTCGACTGGCACCAGGCGACGAGCTTCGACCTCACGACGCCGTTCAACGGCGTGTTCGGTGGCATCACCAGCGCGATGGCCGGCCTCTATCTCATCGGCTTCGCCGCGCCCGCCTTCGAGGCCGCCACGTGCCACGTGGGCGAGACCAAGGATCCTGAGAAGAACGTGCCGCGCGCCGTCTTCGCCAGCGGCGCGATGGCCAGCGTCTACTTCCTCATCCTGCCCGTGGTGTGGCTCGGCGTGTTCGGTGCGCACGGCCTCAACGCCGAGTTCGGCGCCGACCTCGCACGGGACCTCGGCCCCACGTTCGCGCCGCTGCTCGGGGCGGCAGGCAAGTCCTTCGCCATCTGGTTCATGGTGCTCAACATGTTCCACGGCACGGTCCAGCCGCTTGCCGGCGCGGCCCGGACCATCTCGCAGTGCGCCGAGGACGGCCTGCTGCCGAGGGTCCTCGAGAAGCGCAACCGGCACGACGCGCCCTGGGTCGCGACCCTCCTCACCGCCGGCTTCGCGATCATCTTCCTGGTCGCAGGCGATCCGGTGTGGATGATCGCCGCCGCCAACTTCACCTACCTCATCGGCATCTGCCTGCCCTCGATCGCGGTGTGGCTGCTGCGACGGCACATGCCCCATGCCCGGCGTCCGTATCGCGCGCCGCGGGGCACGATCATCCTCGGCGTAGGCGCAGCCGGCATCTGGCTGCTGTCGACGGTGCTCGGCTTCGAGCAGTTCGGGCTGCCCACCGTGATCTTCGGACTTGCCTTGGCGTACAGCGGATCCGCGGCGTACGCCTGGCGGTTGCGGCAGGACCGGATCGCGGAGGGCCGGCCGCGCAACGGGCGCAGCCTGCACCTGAAGCTCACCGGCGCGATGCTCGCCGTGATGGTCCTCGACGGCGCCGGCTACTACATCGCGATCGCCCACCTGCCGCATCAGGACCTCGCGATGGTGACGATCCTGCAGGACATCTTCGTGGCCGTGGCGATCCTCACGATCACCGTCGGGCTGGTCCTGCCGGGCATGATCGCGCACGCCACCGTGCAGGTCGCGGAGGCGGCCAAGCGGCTGACGACCGGCACGATCGCCGACCTCACGCGCGCGATGGAGGCCCTCGGCGACGGCGATCTCGAGCGGGCGCGCGCCAGGGTCACCAACGAGCCCATCGTCGTGCGCAGCCGCGACGAGGTCGGCGCCATGGCCGTCGCCTTCAACAGCATGCAGGACGGCGTACGGC
>JBHEMB010000529.1:0-6794 GCA_046262855.1 Mycobacteriales bacterium
ATCAGCAGTCACATTCGCACCAGCCGCCAGCTCCGCAGGCGGGTCGAAACGACGAGACTCAGACGACAGGGCAGACAGCTCAGTCACGACGCCACCCTGTTCGCGATGAGCAGGTCCAACAGCTCGCGGTCGACGTCGAAGCCGTGCAGCTTCTCGTAACGCGCACCCGGCCGGCCGTGCCGGACGATGCCGAAGTCACCGGTGAAGTTCCAGAGCCCATAGCCCCAGCCGAACTCCCGGTAGACGCCGAGCAGGTCGGCGAACCACCGGAGCGCGACGTCGTTCGGCGTCTTGCTGTAGCAGCCGAACTCACCGATGTGGACGGAGGTGCCCCGCGCCTCGACCTCACGCCAGGGCTGGTAGAAGTCGCGGATCACGTCGCGGTCCCAGGTGCGTCCGTTCCACTCCAGGCCCGGGTACTCCGGAACAGGAGCAGTCGCCGCGTCCGGCCACCAGTCGGCGGCATGGTGGCTGACAGCCATCGGCTCATAGCCGCGGCCGCTGTGCACGACCCCCAGGTCGGCCAGCTCGGGCATGGCCAGGTGGCCGCATCCCAGCCCGTCGAGCACGATCTCACGTTGCGGGTCGAGTGCGCGGATGGCGGCGACGGTGCGACGCATCAGCGCTTCGTGGTTGTCACGGGTCAGGCCGTACTGCCCGACGTGCGGCGGTTCGTTTACGAGGTCGAAGCTGAGGAGCTCGCTGGGGACGCCCGCATACCGTTGGGTGAAGGTCTCCCACAGGAACACGAACGCTTCCTGCGCGACCTCGTCGAGCCAGAGGTTGTCCCGCTCGAGGTCGTTGTTGTTGATGCAGTAGCCCGGGGCGCGGTGCAGGTTCAGGCTCAAGTGGAGCCCGCGCGAGCTGCAGGCCTGCAGATAGCTGTCGATGACCGAGAGGACCCGCTCGTCGGGGTGCTGGTAGTCGAACTTTTTCGTCCAGAGCCGGTAGTCCGTGGGGATGCGCACGAACGTGAACCCGGTCTCGACGAGGAAGTCCAGGGCCCGTTCGTCCGCGGCCTCAGCAGGACCGTGTCCGAACATCCAGAGGAAGTTGAAACCGTACCGAGGCATCATCCGCTCGTGTCCAGCAAGCTCCGGGCCACCAGTCCCTCAACCGCACCGGGCACGGTGATCACCCGCTTGCCTGGAGGCATGTGGAAGAAGTTGTCGGAAGCGCCAGGCGCATCCACCCAGACCCACAGTGCCGGTCGCTCGACCGCAAGGGTCACCTCGTCGCCCTCGACGTCGATGCGGAGCCCGGGGTCGCGGAGCGCGAGGTGCTTCGGTGGTGCGAAGGTGGCCAACGTGCTCTGCTCGTCATCACCGACCAGTTGGGCCCAGACCAAGGTGTTCCGCGCGCCGTGCGCAGCGAGCGCCGCGGACACGTCGATCACGCCGGCGCATCCACTGGACTGCGCGGGCACGGTGAAGGTGAGGGTGCCGGAGTCCACCGGGTCGCCGTCGCACGTGGTCACGGTCCAGAGGATCTCGGTGTCGACCACCTCACGGAGGTCGTTGCTGACGTACGCCGAGACGGTGCCTTCGGCGACGTTCTCCACCAGGCTCAGCATCGTCGGCGCGTAGGCCCGCCTGATCGCGTAGTGCAGCGCCTTCCAACGGCCGTCGCTGTCGATCGAGGACCAGCTCGCACCGGGCCAGCAGTCGTTCAGCTGCCAGTAGAGCGTCCCCATCGTCTCCGGCATGTTGCGCCGCCAGTGCTCGACCCCCGTCACGACGGCGTGCGCCTGGAGCAGCTGGGTCTGCCAGACCAGCTCGTCCCAGCCGCGCGGTGTGCGGAAGGACTGCACGAGCTGGCGCGCGAGCTCCGCGCTGCCGTTGGCGCCGGCAGCCATCGCCTTCTGGTGAAGGTCCATCACCGGGCTGGCCAGATCACGGTCGGACGGCTCGGTGAAGCCCTCGACGGTCGCCGGGTGCGGGAAGGACTGGAAGCCGAACTCACTGATGAACCGGTGCCGGCTGCTGCGGTACCAGCTGGGGTGCTCGCCGCCGTGCCAGACCTTCCAGAGGTGCGCGTCGCCCCGGCTGGGGTCGTCGGCGTCCTTGCGATTGCCGGGCGAGTGTGGGCTGGCGGGCCAGTAGGAACGGCCTGGGTCGTGGTCCGCCAGCGCGTCCGGGAGCAGCCGGTCCATCAGAGGCTCGTAGTCCGCCCAGGACATGTGATGCTCGTTCCAGTTGTCGCCGACCAGCCCCAGCTCGAGCTCGTTGTTGCCGCACCACAGCGCGAGCGAGGGGTGGTGCCGCAGGCGTCGGGCGTTGTCCACGACTTCCGCCACGACGTTCTCGAGGTAAGCCTGGTCGAAACCAGGGAAGGTCGCGCAGGCGAAGGCCACGTCCTGCCAGACGCAGATTCCGAGCTCGTCGCAGGCGTCGTAGAAGTCGTCCGACTCGTAGAAGCCACCGCCCCAGACCCGCAGCATGTTCATGTGGGCTCCTGCCGCATCGGCCAGCCGCTCGCGAACGGTCGCGTCCGTCGTACGACCGATGACGGCGTCCGCAGGGATCCAGTTCGCGCCCTTGGCGAAGAAGGGCACGCCGTTGCACTCGAACCGGAACGACTCGCCGTGCTCATCGGGCTCGCGGACGAGGACGAGGGTTCGCAGCCCGATGCGCCGGCGCGTGCTGTCCAAGACCACGCCGTCGGCTCCAATGAGCTGTACGTCGAGCTCGTAGAACGGCTGGGAACCCAGGCCATTCGGCCACCACAGCGATGGCTCGCGCACCGTCAGGACGACGCCGTTCGTGGTGTGGCGCTCGTCCGCCACGACGTCGCCGTCCGGTCCAACGAGCCGGGTGCGAAGCGCGTGACCGGGGGGCAGGTCAGCGGACAGCTCGGCATCGACCAACAGCTCCACAGCACCGGCCTGGTGCTCCTGGCTGATCGCCAGGCCGGTGACACGAACGTCGTCGTACGCCGTGAGGTTGGCCCCGCGCCAGATGCCGGCCGTGACGAGGGCAGGGCCCCAGTCCCAGCCGAAGTTCGCGAGCTCCTTGCGAAGCCAGCCCGTGCCGTCGATGCACATCATCGTGTACCAACCGGGCAGCGGACGCTCCGCCTGGCGGCGGCGGATCTCGGTGAGAGGCGATGCGAATGTCACCACCATGCTGTTGTCCGCGCGCAGCAAGCCGGTGACGTCTAGCTCCCAGGTCCGGTGCATGTTGTCCGCGCGAAGCACCTCGGTGCCGTTCAGCACGACCGTAGCCAATGTGTCGAGCCCGAGGAACGAGAGCAGCTGCCGGTCCCGACACAGGAACTCGGGATCCAGGGCGAAGCGGCTGGTGTACTGCCACTCCCGCTCGCCGATCCACGACAGCAGCGTCTCGTTCTCGCGGTAGAACGGGTCGGGGATGGCCTCAGCCCTCAGCAGGTCTGCGTGCACCGACCCAGGCACCTGGGCAGGCCAGCGGTCGCCGGAGGCGGCGTGCACGAGCTCCCAGTCCGCCTCGCCCAAGTCGTGCACAAGAACCCTGCGGGATTCTTGCCGCGTTTCCACGGTCACTGCGTGATCCTTCTGTTGTGGGAAGAGCCAAGAGACTCGTTGCGGGTGTTGTGCTGTGCGTCGGCATCGCCGGGTGCACGGGCGGTCATGGAGCAGGTCCGTTGGAAGCGCTGGTGGACGCTCAGACCCCCGCCGGGTTCGTCGTCGGACCCTCGAGCGCAAATGGCTCGCTGTCCGTGGCCGAGGCGTCCAGGTCGACTCCGCTTCCTACAGCAGACGTGAAGACGTTCCTCAGCAACCACCACTTCCGGGCCGGCTACGCGCGCGTATGGACGTCGGGCAAGGCCTTCTTCGTGTCGACCGTCCTGGAGCTGCGCGACGGCACAGACGCGACGGCCATGCTCGCGCTCGTGAGGAGCGGCTTCGAGCAGCTCGCTCCCGCGTACATCGAGCCCTACCCGACGATCCCGGACGGGCTGCGCTACGACTTCAACGTGCGCAAGCCCTCGGGCATCTACCAGATCTGCACCGGAGTGGTCTTCCGCGTCCAGAGCTACGTGCACCTCGTGAGCGCCTGCGACGACAACCCGCCGGACGGGCTGCTCGTGAGGGCTCGTGCACAGGCCCAGTACAGCCGCACGCTGCGACTGCTTCACGACAGGGACAGTTCTACGGGGCCGAAAGCCGGGACAGCCATGTCCTCTTCGTCGATGAGGTTGCAGGTCGGGTCGGCCCCGTAGCCGTACCAGAGCCGCTCCCCCGGCTGCAGCCGGCGGCTGAGCCGCAGCCGGTAGCCGTCACCGTCGGGAAGGAGGTCGGCGGCGAAGACCAGGTTGCAGTCCTCGCCCTCAGCCGACCGCACGCTGAACCCCGACGGCCGTCCACCCAGGGACATCAGTCGTCCGACTACTCCGGTGAACCGCACGTCCAGGGCAAGCCCGTCACGGACGACAGCGGCCCCAGCCAGGTCGATTCCCGGTACGCCGGCGGCGACCCGCGCGAGGCGACGCCCCAAGCGCAGCTGACCGCTGGTGCTCAGGTGGATCGGGTCCTCCAGGTCGAGGTCGACCGCGGAGACCACTGCAGTCGCGGCCGGGCAGCGTCGCTGGCTCTCCCGCAGCCGGGACCAGATCGCGTTGAACGCGGCGTCTGCCGAGGGTTGTGTGAACCGGCCGAGCTGGACGGTGAGGATCATGAGGTCCGGGTTACCTGTCCGTTGCCGCATCGCCGCGAAAAGCTCCGCGAGCTCTTCGTCGTAGGTGTAGGGACGGCTGGTGTCGGCATCGTTCTCGCCCTGATACCAGAGGACGCCCGTGACCGAGCCGCCCGCAACCCGGACGGAGTGCAGCATGGCCCCGAACAGGGAGCTGCCGTCGTCGGCGAGGAGCGGCGACCACTGGGCCATGGCGGTGTTCCCGTGGGCCGCCGGTATGAGACCGATCGGGACGCGCTGACGGCGGACGAGCTCGTTGGCGAAGGAGACCCCAGGTCCGACGCCGATGAGGAAGCCATTCGTCGGGACCTCGTCGGCCTCGACGTGGGCGTCGATGTAGGCGACGGCACCGGGCTCCTTGGCCTGCTGGGCGTGCTCGGCCTGGTGCTCGGCGTCTATCCGCGCGTGCACCGCATGCGGGCTCAGCCAGCGCAGGTGCAGTGGCTCCTGTGCCAGCCGCCAGCACCCGGACATGTCGAGGACCCGGACCTGCGGGCCGGCCTCCTCGCGACCGGCCATCCGACCGCAGCCCTCCATGTTCGACTGGCCCGCGAGCACCCACAGGTCGCCGACCAGCAGATCGGTAGCGAGCATGCGCCGCCCGTCCACCCCGGTGGTGACGATGCCGTACGGCCCGCCGGTCGGCAGCCACAGCGAGAGGGGACCCTCGCTCGTCGCTTCCTGGACGTCGACCGCCAGGCCGTGCGGACCGATCGCTTGCACCACGCACGGCCCGAAGGCACGCACCTGCACGTGGCATCCGTCCGCGCTCTCGCGCTGGAGGACCTGGTGGTGCGCGAGTGCGTGCAACTCCCTGCCCGCAACGGGCGTGGCGATCCGGGCGTCCGTCGCGCTCATGATCGAGCTCGGTCTGGTCGAGGGCTCAGCGGCATGGCGCACCGGCCTGCTTGATGACGGCATCGGTCTTGGGCATGCCACCGATCCGCAGCCGGCGGCCATGGTTGACGTAGCAGAAGGTGCCCGGCGTCTGGTACTGCACCGCGATGTCGGTGTTGCTGTAGTACTCGAGGGCGAAGCTGTTGAGCATCGAGTGCGACGCACCGGAGAAGCCCACGCACCCCTGGTAGACCGGCGGACCGTCACACCCCGGATTCGGGAACCGGGTCGTCAGCAGCCCCTGCTCGAAGGACTTCGGCGTCAGTCGCGGTCCCGCCATCTGGATCCCCGCCGAGAGCAGCAGCAGGTTCTGGTAGAGCGCTTGCGCGTCGTGGCTGAAGTACGAGCCTGGCGCGGCGTTGTGACTGCAGCCTCCGCACCCAGTGGGCTGGTAGTTGGGGTCCACATCCTTGATGGCACGGAAGTAGGGAGTCTCCAGCAGCGGCAGCGAGCGGTTGGTGGACCGCAGCCCGATGATCTGGTCTGCCTGGTCGGGCGGGCACTCGGTGTGGCAGCCGTAGTCGACGTCGTTCCCGCCGAAGGCGTCGAGGAACCACTCCGGGTAGTAGCCCTGGTTGGAGGCCGCCGGCATGCCCACCATCATGAGCTGCGCCCAGTAGCACATGCACATGACCGTGGTGACGCCGTCCTGGCGAAGGGACTGCAGCATCGTGGGGATCTGCTTGACGTCCGCGTCGGTGAACGACACGACCGAGAGGTCGTGGCCCGTGCAACGCTTGACGCCGGCCTTGAGGATCTGGTTCCTGGGCGGGTCGGTATTGGCCTTGTACTGCAGCATCAACCCGATCTTGCGTTCCTTCGTGCTGAGGTCGGGCGTGCCCGCGAATCGTGCCGGGCGTCGGGCCAGCGCACTGCAGATCAGGTCGACGTCAGCCGTCTGGATCTGGTCCAGGGTCTGCGAGTAGTTCCACTGGTACGGCGCGTACTTGCTCAGGTGGGCCTGGTCGACGAGCGTGACCGGCTCGCGTGAGGAGAACTGACTGCTGACGATGCCGAGCTGCGCGAGCTTGTCGTAGTAGTAGTGCTGCGTTCCTTCCTGCTCGAAGCCGTAGCCCGCTGAAGCAAAGGCCTTCAGCTGGTCGTGCACCGTGATCGCATCGGACACCATCTGGTCGACAGTGGTGGTCTGCTCGGGGTCCGCTGTGTCGTCGAGCGGCGCAGGGACCAGCTGCCGTCCGTAGAACTCGAAGCGCTTGTTGAAGA
>JBHEMB010000530.1:0-7208 GCA_046262855.1 Mycobacteriales bacterium
GTGTAGCTCTCGGTCTCCTCGGTGCACCGGCCGCCGGGGTCGGTACAGGCCAGCAGAACCATCACCGTCGCCACCCTGCCGTCCGCGCTCAACGTCCCCGTCGAGCCGAAAGCGTTGGACGTAAGCTGCGCGCCAGCGGGGTTCCGGTGCGCCCGCAGACCGCTGGCCGCCTGGAGCTGGTCACGGACGCCGTGCCCGACCGGCCGTCCCAGGTGAAGCGGCCCGTGACGTCGTACCACGTCGGCGACCTCGGTCCTTCCGTCGAGGGCTGGGACCTGGGCGATCACCGCGGCCACGCGCCGTCGTTGACGGCGAGCTGGAGCACGTGACCCCCGGAGTACCACGTGCCCCACAGCAGCAGAGGTCGAAGCGGATCTCGTCCTCGCGCTGCAGGCTCGCCAATGACATACTTGACTGGTTGACTTTATCTTGACCGGTTTGCGACTGGACGGCACGTGGAGGGGAGCACCCAGCAGCAGTCCCTCCGGCTCGAGCGCACCACCCTCCAGCTGATCAACGTGGTCGCCTACGGCTCGAGCAGCCGCGCCCACAGCCGGCGCATCCGGGACGTCACGGGGATGGACCTGCCGCCGTCGGACATCCGCTTCCTGGAGTTCCTCGCCGGACGCGAGCCGATGCCCCTCGGTGTCGTGGCGGCGCATCTCGGGATGGACCTGGCGCAGGCCAGCCGGCAGGCCACCTCGCTGGCAGAGCTGGGGCACGTCCTCCGGAGTACCGACCCGGCCGACCGCAGACGCACGGTGGTCTCGCTCTCGACACCGACAGCCGTGCTCATGGACCGGTGGCTGCTGGACTGGAGCAGCGGGTTCCCGGCGCTGCTGGACGGCTGGTCGGCCGAGGACCTGGGCCACCTCTCCGGCTGGTTCGACCTCGTGCGGTCTCGCCTGGAGTCGGCATGGCCAGAACGGATGGAACCGAGGCTCCCCCAGCGGTGGGAGCAGCTCGCCGACAGTGACGCGCACGACCCGGCGGTCCGGCGCTTCCTGAGCAGCCTGGTGGCGCTCATCTCCTGGGTCCATCAAGGAGGGCAGTTCAACGACCTGCTGGAGCACCTCGGAGCACCGATCCGGCAGCACGGCTACTTCACGCTGCGAGTCGTCTCCCACCTCGGGCCGATGTCGATCGCCGAGGTCGCGGAGTGCATGGCGATCGACCCGTCCCAGGCCAGCAAGAGACTGCGGCAGCTCACCGAGCTCGGCCTGGTCGACCGTGCCGTCGACCAATTCGACCGCAGGAGCAGCCGGGTCCGCGTCTCCCGCGGAGGCCGGGCCTTGGAGCGCAAGGTCCTCGAGCAGCAGCTCACCACCTTCAGCGACGTGATCGGGGAGCTCCCACGGACCGACCGTCAGTGCTGGGAGGTCCTGATGGCGCGCTTCATGAACCAGCTCGCAGCCGCTGCTGCGGATTCCGATCGCTGGGCAGGCGTGGCGGCCACGGGATACGCCGTCAGCCGCTAGGCCGGCCGGGTCAGGAAGGCCAGAACCGCGCTCTCCCAGGCCTTCTGCTGCTCGATCATCACCCAGTGCCCGCAGTTCGGGAAGACGTGCAGCTCGACATCGGGGATGGTGCGCAGGGGCAGCAACGCCATGTCGAGCGGACTGACCCGGTCGTCCCTCCCCCAGGTCATCAGCGTCTTGGCCTGCAGCTTGTGCAGCATCGCCCAGTACGGCGGTTGATCGCTGCGCGCGGCTGCCGCCATGCCCGCCTCGAAGGCGCGGCGGCCGTACATCTTGCGGGCACTCGCCAAGGTGCTGGCCTCGGTGGCCTGGGCCCAGCGCTCCTCGATCAGCTCATCGGTCACCAGGCTGCGGTCGTGCACCATCGAGGTGAGCCACGCGACCAGCCGTTCCCGAGTCGGGTCGTCGGTGAAGTCCATGAGCAGGTTGATGCCCTCGCCCGGTCCGGGACTCAGCAGGTTGCGACCCAGCCCCCCGATGGTCACCAACCGTCGTAGCCGCTCGGGCTGTGCGAGCGCGACCTGCGCGCAGACGATGCCGCCCATCGAGTTGCCGATCGCGTCGACCTGCTGCAGGCCCAGCCCGTCGAGGAAGCGCAGCACCGCAGCCGGCGCCCCGAGCATGGGGTGCTGATCGCTCGGATCGCTGACCCCGAACCCCGGGAGCTCCAGCACAAGGCACCTGAAGTGCGCGGCGAAGACCGGCAGGTTGTGCCGGTAGTTGCGCCACCCGGACACTCCGGGCCCGGACCCGTGCAGCATCAGCAGCGGTGGTCCGCTGCCTGCCTCGTGGTAGCGCAGCACTCCCTGATCGGTCGGCAGCTCACGCAGGGTCTCGCCGTGCGAGAAGGGCGCAGTCACGACCAGACGCTACGAACCGCATCCATCGGCACCTTCACCACCTCCCGAACAGCGGGACTGACGACCTCTGCGCTCGGCAGCGCCCCGTTCCCTGGACCGAACACGAAGGAGCGAGCACATGACAGCACGTTGGGACGAGGAGTACGACGTCGTGGTCGTCGGTTCGGGCGCCGGCGCCATGACCGGGGCCTACCTGGCCGCGCGGCAGGGCTTGCGCACCGTCGTACTCGAGAAGACCTGTCTGCTCGGCGGGACGACCGCCTACTCCGGTGGCGCGTGCTGGCTTCCGGGCTCCGCAGCGCAGCAACGCGCCGGCCTGCCGGACTCAACGGCGTCGGCCCGTGACTACCTCAGGGCGCTGCTCGGGGACAGCCACCAGGACCGCCAGGAGGCGTTCCTCGCACAGGCCCCGCTCCTGGTCGACAGCCTCGAGCAGGACCCGCTGCTGACCTTCGAATGGCGACCGTTCCCGGAGTACTTCGCCGCGCCCGGCCGCGTCCCCGTCGGGCGGTCGCTGCACGTAGCTGACGTGCCGCTCGAGGATCTGGGTGAGCTGGCGGCACTGATCCGCCCGAGCGTCGATCGCGACCGCGCCGGCAAGAGCCACCGCGCCGCACCACTCTCCGGCGGTGGCGCGCTCATCGGACGGTTGCTGCTGGCCTTCCACCGCACGGGATGCGGGACCGTCCGGACAACGAACCTCGTCGACCGGCTGCTGGTCGAGGACGATCGCGTTGTTGGCGTCGAGGCCAGCCACGACGGCCGCCGCGTACGGATCCGCGGCCAGCATGGCGTGCTGCTCGCGGCCGGTGGGTTCGAGGGCGACCAGCGCCTGCGTGACCTGCACGGCGTCCCCGGCCGCTCCACCTGGAGCATGGCGCCGGACGGGACGAACACCGGCGAGCCGTTGCTGGCAGCAGTGGAGGCCGGTGCCGACACGGAACTGCTCGACGAGGCCTGGTGGTGCCCCGGTCTCGAGCTGCCGGACGGACAGACCGGCTTCACCCTCGGGCTGCGCGGCGGCCTCGTCGTCGACGGCGAGGGCCGGCGGTTCGCCAACGAGTCGCTCCCCTACGACCGGATGGGCCGGGCGATGGCAGCTAATCCGGTGGCCATACCGTCGTACCTGGTCTTCGACAGCCGCTCTGCAGCACAACTGCCGGCGATCGCCGTGCCGGGTGGTCGTCCCGAGGAGCACCTTGCTGCAGGGACGTGGGTGCAGGCCGAGTCGTTGCCCGAGCTGGCGGCGAAGATCGGCGTCCCGGCCCCAGCCCTGGTCGCCACGGTCGAGCGCTTCAACGGTTTCGCGGCGTCTGGCGTGGACGAGGACTTCCACCGCGGCGAGGACCCGTTCGACCTGTTCTTCGCCACGGGCGACTGGCCGAACAAGGCCCTGCTGCCGGTCGACCAACCGCCGTACTTCGCCGCACGACTGGTGCTGTCGGACCTGGGCACCAAGGGCGGGCTGCGGACCGACGCCGCAGGACGGGTGCTCCGCAAGGACGGAAACCCGCTGCTGGGTCTCTATGCCGCGGGCAACACGGCCGCGTCGTTGACCGGCGCCGTGTACCCGGCACCTGGAGCCCCCATCGGTACGGCGATGGTGTTTTCGTCACTAGCAGTCGAGGACATGGCCCGAAGAGCGTCCTGACCGCGGTTCGAGACTCGGTCCTCGTCATCACGAGCTGGTGCACGCAGCGGCAGGCTGCAGCGAGGAGGAGTTCGCGGATCTCCAGTCGAAGGCGTTCCAACACGTCTTCACCTCAGCCGATGCCGCTGAGGGGCCGAGCGTCTTCGCCGAGAAGCGCACCCCTCGCTGGTCAGGCCGCTAGATCATCGCGCGCATCGGGCCGGGCGGCGGCTCGATCTCGAGCTGGCCCAGGGTCGAGACGTGGAGCACCGACCCCGGCACGTGGATGGCGTGAGCGAGGCCCATGTGACCATCGCGCCAGAAGCGCTGCAGCGGGTGGGCCATCCGCAGCCCGTTTCCGCCTGAGCGCCCGACGATCTCGTCCATCGCCCGCACGGCCCGCCAAGCAGCCGAGACCTGAGTGCGCCGGCTGACCGCGCGCTCCGCGAACGTCAGCACCTCGCCGGCAGCGACCCGGTCGTAGATGCGCGAGACGTTGTCCAGCATGGTCACCCGGGAAGCATGGATCTCTGCCGCGGCGTTGCCGATGGCTGACAGCACGTACGGGTCGTCCTTGATCTTCGTGCCGGTGACCTGCACGCGGGTCTTCTGGTACGCGAGGTGGTGCGCCAGCGCGCCCTCGCAGATGCCGATGACCGCAGAGGTGATGCCCAGCGGGAAGATCGTCGTGAACGGCACGTGGTACGTCGGGTTCTCGAGCCCGGCGTCCTTCGGTGCCGAGCCGTCGAGCATCCGGTCGAAGACGATAACCCGGTAGTCGGGCACGAACGCGTCCTTGACGATGATGTCCTTGCTGCCGGTGCCGCGCAGGCCGACCACGTCCCAGGTGTCCTCGACGATCTGGTAGTCGGACCGCGGCAGGATCACGTGCCGGCCGCCGAGCGCGAACTGGGGGTTGCCCTCCTCGTCACCCATCAGCGCGCCGAGGAAGATCCAGTCGCAGTGGTCGGTGCCGGAGGAGAACTGCCAGCGGCCGTTGAAGATGTAGCCGCCCTCGACGGGTCGCAAGACCCCCATCGGGGCGTAGGGCGAGGCGATCCAGGTCTCGACGTCCTCGCTCCACACCTCCTCCTGCACACGTGGGTCGGCCATCGCCATCTCCCACGGGTGCACACCGACGATGCCGGCGACCCAGCCAGTCGAGCCGTCGAGGGAGGCAATGCGCATGACCGCTTCGGCGAAGTCCGTCGGGTGTGACTCCGTGCCGCCGTACCGAGCAGGCTGGAACATCTTCATGACGCCGGTCTCGCGGAGCGCCTTCACCGCGCCGTCGTCGAGCCGACCGAGCTGCTCGCTGGACGTCGCCGTCGCAGCGATCTCCTCAGCTCGTGCCTCGATGACCTCGAGCACCGGGTTGGCCATGCCTGCTCACTCCTCACACCTCGTCGGACAGCTGCAGGCTGTCAGTCGCGGGAGAGCCCAGGGGTCGGTCTTCCGCTCACCGGGAGCCGTCCGGAGCCTCGGTCGACCCGGGTCCAGCTTCCGGGCATGACGTGCAGCTGCGCCGACCGGCAGAGGGGCTGATGATGCGGCGCTTCGAGGACCGACGGGCCATCGTGACCGGTGCCGGCTCACCGAGGCACAGGCCACTCACTTCCTCGGCCTGCTGCGTCAGCTGCCCATCGAAACGGACGACTCGCCTATCGACCCGAGCGTTCTCGGTTCGGCGGGACGTCGACATGGGCTGAGCCCCTACGACACGGGCTATCTGCTGCTCGCCGAGCGACTGGCACTTCCCGTGGCAACCCTGGATGCGCGGTGACGTGAAGTCTGCGAACAGGCGGGCGTGCCGCTCCTGGACTGAGAGCACACGGAAAGGCTCCGGGTCACGCGCTCTTGCTGGCCAGCCGGCCGGAGTTCGCGCGGCCGCGGGGCCCGAACAACTCCGTGGAGACCCGCGAGACCGCGTCCATGACCAGCGGAGCCAGCCGCTCGAGGGGAGCGCCAGAGGGCCCGACGACAGAGATCGCCGCGAGCGGACCGGTGCAGTCGCGGATCGCGACGGCGACGCAGTCGACACCGGGGGCAGTCTCGCCGCGCTCGAAGGCAAGACCGTGCCGCCGGCGTACCAACGCGAGCTGGCCGTGCAGGTCGATGACGTCGGTGACTGTGCGATCCGTGAGCCGCCGCAGGGGGCCGGGGAACAGCGCGTCCACCTGCTCAGGCTCGAGCCAGGCCAGCATCGCCTTGCCCAGGGCGGTGCTGTGGGCAGGCGCCAGCCCTCCGACCCGCGAACCGATCGCGGCTGCCCCGGGACCACCGACCTTGTCGAGGTACAGCACGTCCTGGTGGTCGAGCACGGCCAGGTGCACGACAAGGTCGGTGCGCATCGAGAGCGCGTGCAGCAGCGGGGCCGCAGCAGCACGCAGCGCCGTGTGGTCATGGCCACCGCCGACGAGCCGGGTGGCCCGGCGGCCGAGCCCGTAGCCGTCGCGGTTGTGGTCGAGCCAGTCCAGCGCGATCAGCTGGTCGAGGATGCGGTGCGCGGTCGAGCGCGGCAGCCCGGACCGACGCGCCACATCTTCCAGGGGCAGCCGGTGGAACGGAGTCTCGAACAGGTCGATGATCAGCGTGATCCGCTCCGCCATGGACGGCGGCAGCTGCCGCTCAGCCGGGCGGTCTTCGCGTCGAAGCGTCGTGATCGTCATGTCCACCTCGTTCGGGATGTGGGTGTGCTCTGGAAAGTGCTCATGCCGGCACCCGCTCGCGGCTGGCAAGGTGCTCGACGGCCAGGTAGCCGAAGACCATCGCGGGACCGATGGTCGCGCCCGCACCGGCGTAGTCGTTGCCCATCACCGATGCGCTGACGTTGCCCGTCGCGTACAGCCCGTCGATGGGCTGCCCATCGGTCCCCAGCACCTGCCCGTGCTCGTCGGTGACAAGCCCCCCCTTGGTGCCCAGGTCGCCGGCCACGATCCGCACGGCGTAGTACGGCCCCTCGCCGATCTCGTCCATGCTCGGGTTGGGCAGGTTCGGATCGCCGTAGTAGCGGTCGTAGGCACTGTCACCACGACCGAAGTCGTCGTCGTGTCCCTTGCGGACCAGCTCGTTGAAGCGCGCGACCGTCCGCTGCAACGACCCCGACGGCATGCCCAGCTCGACGCAGAGCTCGCTCAGGGTGTCGGCCTTGGTGACCAGGCCGCTCTTGTAGAACGAGCCCGGGAAGTCGGCGCCCGGCAGGATCCCGGTGAACTGGTACCGGGCCCGCGCCTTGGCGTC
>JBHEMB010000531.1:0-2946 GCA_046262855.1 Mycobacteriales bacterium
TGACGACGGGGTACTCGACCGGGTGCTCGTAGTACGGCGTCTTGCCGTCGGACAGCCCCTCGGAGCTGTAGAGCGCGACCACGTCGGTGTAGCAGGGGCGGGTGTACTGGTACTCGTGCTGCCAGTTGCTGCCGCTGCGGCAGGGCGCCTTCTGCGCGAAGCCGAGCAGGGACGTCAGCGCGGTGAGCGCCAGCAGCACCCGCAGCACGCTCCAGAACCGCCGGCCCCCGAGACGCGCGTGCGCACCCGGCGGGCCGCCGATCGCCTCGACCGCTCCGGCTACCACCGGGTCGTCACGGGACGGCAGGACGAGCGGCGCGGTCACGCGTTGCACCCTATGACGCAGCTCGTGAGCTAAGGCGGCGACGCTTCCGAGGACGCCCTGGGCGACACGGCCTCCGACGGCTGCGCGGACGGGCTGGCCGTGGGCGACGCCGGGCTGGGCGAGGAGGGCAACAGCGTCGGTACGCCGGTAGGTGGCGGCGGTGGTGTGGTGACGATCGTGGAGGGCGACGCGGACGGCGTCGTGGTCGCCGACGGCGCTGACGTCACGGCGGGTGCCGTCCCCGGGGAGCCCACGCCCGCCTTCTTCGGGAACTGCGTGACGGGATCGCCCTCGAGGGCGGCGTCCATGAACTGCTTGAAGATCTTGGCGGGGACCGTCCCGCCGTACACCCCGTTCGGATTGCCCGGCAGCTTGAGGGTGCCGCCCTGGGGCCGGCCCAGCCAGACCGCGGTCGCGAGCTGGTTGGGGGTGAATCCGCAGAACCAGGCGTTGGTGTTCTTGCTCGTCGTGCCGGTCTTGCCGGCGGTCGGTCGGCCGTCGAGCTGGGCTCTTGTCCCGGTGCCGGCCTGGACCACCTTGGCCATCGCCGACGTGGCGTCGGCCGCGACGTCCGCCGAGAACGCGCGGTCGCGGTGCAGCTTGGTGTCCTTGCAGTTGTGGCCGTTGATGTCGCAGACGGCTTCCACGAAGTGCGTGGTGGCGTGGTAGCCGCCGGCGGCGAAGGTGGCGTAGCCGTTCGCCTGGTCGATGGGACGGACCTCGTACCCGCCGGAGCCGAGCGCGATCTGCGGACTCAGGACGCCCTCGCCGTCGAGCTTGTCCTTCTGGTCGTCGAGCCCGGCCTTGCGCATCAGGGTGCGGACGTTCTTCGGTCCGACGTCGCAGGCCAACCGGAAGTAGACGACATTGACGGAGTACTGCAGGCCGGTCGTCAGGTCGATGTCACCGAAGGCCGGGTCCCCTTCGTAGTTCTTCACGTCCTTCTGGCCGCAGATGTCCTGGCCGCTCCGGCCCGGGTACCTGGTCGAGAGGCTCTTGCCCTGCTCCAGAGCGGTCGCCAGCACGTAGGGCTTCATCGAGGAGCCGGGCTGAACGGCGCCGTCGCTGGCCCGGTCGAACCCGCCGGGATCACGGCCGCCGTAGTAGGCGATGACCCGGCCTGTCCCGGGCTGGACCGCGACCAGGGCGCCGACAGGCGGGTTGTGGTCGTCCGCCGCCGGCTTCTCGAGGTGGTCGTTCATGGCCTGGATCGCTGCGAGCTCCGCCTTCTTGTCGAGCGTGGTCTTGATGGTCAGCCCACCAGCCTGGACGCGGTCCTCCGGGTAGCCCATGTCTGCGAGCTCGGCGAGCACCTGCTCGCGCACGTAGTCCAGCGGGCCGGCGAACGACGACGCCTTCGCACCGCGCGGCAGGACCTTGGGGTAGCTCGCCCTCGCGCGGTCTGCCGGCGTCAGCCAGCCCTTCTTCACCATGCCGTCGAGCACGAACCGCCACCGCTCCTGGGCCTTGGCCGGGTGCCGCGCCGGGTCGTAACCAGCCGGCGAACGGATGCTGCTGGCCAGCACCGCTGCCTGGGATGCGGTGAGGTTCTTGGCGGACACGCCGAAGTAGGTGTCCGCGGCGGTCTCGATGCCGTAGGCACCGCGGCCGAAGTAGATGGTGTTGAGGTAGTCGGCGAGGATCGTGTCCTTCGGAACGGTCTGGCTCATCTTGATCGAGATGAAGACCTCCTTGATCTTGCGGCTGAAGGTGCGCTCGTGGGTCAGGAAGGCGTTCTTCGCGTACTGCTGGGTGATGGTCGAGCCACCCTGCTGCACGCCGCCGGCCCGCACGTTCGCGAACAGCGCCCGCCCGATGCCCTTGAGGCTGATGCCGGGCTCGCTGTAGAAGTCGCGGTCCTCCGCCGAGAGCACGGCCCGCTGCGCGTCGAGGCTGACATCTCTCAGCTCCACGATCTTGCGGTTCTTGCCGAGCGTCCCGATGGCAGTGCCGCTGAAGTACGTGATGCGCGTCGACTGGTCGGTCGCGATCTTGTTGGGCGCCGGCACGTCGGTCGCGGCGTACCCGACGACGCCGAGCACGACCAGGAGCAGGAACAGGCCGCCCCCGCTGACGAGGAAGCGCTTCGGCCAGGAGAGGCGGCGGAACCAGGTGATCACTGCTCCACTCTGCCCTAGCTGCCCGGGATCCATGCCGAGCCCGGCTCAGGCCTCGCGCCTCCGGGTGCGGCGCGCCACCGGCATACCGGGCGTGCCGGTGCGCCAGGTCCGGACCAGGTGGTTCCAGTCACAGGCCTGGCAGACCTCGACCTGGTAGACCGCGAAGTCCGGCCGCTCCGTCGCGAGCCGGGTCACCTCAGCCAGCGTGCGGGAGGTGCCGTCGGCGTCGCCGATCGCCTCGCCGTAGACCCACAGCACCTCGTGCAGGGCGGCCTTGCGGCAGACGGGGCAGCGACGGTCGGTCTCGATCCCGAGCCGGCGCGCTGCCGACTTGAGGTACGGCGAGGCGTCGCGGACCTCCATCGCGCTGACGCGCCCGGCGTACAGGTCGGCGAGCACGGCACGCCGCTGCAACGCGTGGTCCACCACGTCGCGCCGCCGCATGGCAACGACCCTAAGCGCAACGTCCTCGCAAGTGGCCCTCACTCACGCTCAGAAAAT
>JBHEMB010000532.1:0-5119 GCA_046262855.1 Mycobacteriales bacterium
GTGCTGGGCGGGATGATCGTGACACTGACGACGCTGACCTTCGGGAGCACCAGCGATGTGACGAGCGGCTCTGCGGTGTCGGTGACCACGATGCTGACCGGCATGGTGCTGATCGGCATCCTGACCCTCACTCCCGAGGGCGTCACGGGATTCGCCTCACGCTGGTTGCGGGGCCAACCTGAGCTGGTGGCAGCGACATGAGTGCCGTGCTCGAGCTGCGTGACGTCGGCGTCCGGTTCGGCAGCTTCGACGCCGTCGACGGTGTCTCGCTCTCGGTCCACGCCGGTGAGGTGGTGGGGCTCATCGGTCCCAACGGCGCGGGCAAGACCGTCACCTTCAACGTCATCACCGGGCTGCAGCCGGCGAGCCGTGGTCACGTGCTGCTGCACGGCACCGACGTGACCCGGCAGCCGGCGCACGTGCGGACCGCGATGGGCCTGTCGCGGACGTTCCAGGTCGTGCAGCTGTTCGCCGGGATGAGCGTCCTGCAGAACCTCATGGTGGCCGCCCACCGGCACACCCACGCCGGCGTCCTCGTCGACGCGCTCCGCCTGCCTGGTCGGGGCCGCGCCCTGCGGCAGGCGGAGGAAAGGGCTCGTGCCGTGCTCGCCTTCCTCGAGCTGTCGCACCTGGCCGACCTCGAGGTGACCACGCTCCCCGTCGGGCAGGCCCGGCTGGTGGAGCTCGCCCGGGCGCTGTGCCTCACGCCCTCCTGCCTGCTGCTGGACGAACCGGCGTCCGGGTTGGACTCCGCCGAGACAGCGGACTTCGTCGCTCTGCTCGCGCACGTCCGCGCCACCCTCGGCTGCGCCATGCTGCTCGTGGAGCACGACATGGGCGTCGTCATGCCGCTCTGCGACCACGTGGTCGTGATGGACTTCGGGAAGGTGCTCGCGTCGGGCCCGCCGCTCGAGGTCCGGGAGGACCCAGCCGTCCGGACGGCCTACCTGGGAGCGGAGGTCCACTAGTGCTGACAGTGAGCAACCTCCAGGTGGCCTACGGCGGCGTCGTTGCCGTGCGGGACGTGTCGCTGTCGGTGCAGCCGGGGCAGATCACCGCCGTGCTCGGCGCGAACGGCGCCGGCAAGACGACGACGCTGCTCGCGGTCTCCGGGCTCGTGAAGGCCCGGGCGGGTCACGTGGACTTCGAGGGCACGAGCTTGCTCGGTCTGGCGCCTGAGCGGATCGCGCGGCTCGGCATCGCGCACGTGCCTGCGGGCCGCGGCATCTTCGGTGGTCTCACCGTCGCCGACAACCTGCGGATGGGGCTGTATGGCTCGCGCCGGCACGGCGACACAGGCTCGCGCCGGCACGGCGACGCAGGCGCCGGCCGCGACGGCGACGCCCAGGCCGTCGAGGAGGTGTTGGACGCGTTCCCCATCCTGCGTGAGCGCAAGGCCCAGGCTGCCGGGACGATGTCCGGCGGCCAGCAGCAGCAGCTCGCCATCGGCCGGGCGCTGGTGCAGCGGCCCAAGCTGCTGATGCTCGACGAGATGAGCATGGGACTGTCCCCGACGGTCGTGGCGGACCTGTTCGCGCTGGTCCGCCGGCTCGCCGACGAGGGCATGGCGGTCGTCATGGTCGAGCAGTTCGTCGGACAGGCACTGAAGGTCGCGGACCACGCGGTCGTCATCGAGCAGGGCATGGTGGCGGCGGCCGGCCGGCCCTCGGAGCTGTCCGCCGAGGACATCGGCGCTGCCTACCTCGGCACCGACGACGACCGTACGTTGCCGTGCGCGCCTCGGGACGCCCGCCAGCAGCTCCCCGTCTCGCTCGCCGGTGTCGACGTCCGCAAGCTCGAGCGGCTCGCCGCACAGCAGGGTCGCCCGGCGGACGAGGTCGCGCAGGAGCTGCTCGAGAAGGCGCTCGGCTCGTGAAGCGCGCACTCGCGGGGACGATGCTGCTCCCGATGGCGCTGGCGGTGCTGCTCGTGCGTCCGGTCTCTGCTGCTGAGGACCCCGTCTACGACCAGGCGAGCCTGACGGCGATCGCTGCCGCCGGGCGTACCGACGGCGTCGTGGGGGCCTCCGGCGGTCTCGTCACCCTCGACACCGGCTCGGCCTACGTCAGTGCCTCGCTCGACTCCTCGCCCTCGGCAGCGGTCGTCGCCGCGCCGCAGGAGCCAGGCACGCTGTTCCACACGATCGCCGGCCAGGTCAACGGTGGCGCCGGCCAGACGCTCATCGGCACCCTCGGCGCAGAAGCGCGGTACCCCGGCGACACCTCGAGCGACTTCCAGGTGAGCCCGCCGGTGAACAACCCGCCGGTGTACCTCGGGACCGCCAACGCGACGGCCAAGGTCTCGGCGACCTCTGCTGAGGGGCTGGCGCAGGCCGCCCGCTACACCGTCGCTCCCGTCCTCGACGTCGGGCCCGGGACGAGTGCGGTCCACCAGGCGGTCGACCTCGAGAAGGGCACGGCCGCTCAGGACGCCAGGGTGACCGTCAGCGACGTCGAGCTGGCCGGTGTGCTGAGAATCCAGAGCGTGGTGGCGACGGCGAAGGTCACCGCCGACCACGACACCCACACGGCCGTTCAGTCGCTCGTCGTCAGCGGCGCCACGGTCGGCGGCCAGCAGGTCGCCATCACCAACGACGGCGTCGCGGCAGCAGGCCGGCCGCTCGTCCCGGGTTCGACGCTGAGCCAGGCCACCGACGCGGTCAACGCCGCCCTTGCGGGCGCAGGCATCACGAGCATCCACACCGTAGGCGGGATCGCCAAGCACACCGACAGGTCCGCCCAGGCCGACACCGGCGGCCTGCGCATCGTGATGACGTCGCCCGACCTCCCCGGCGGCATTTCCGCGAACACCCTCCCCCTCACGTTCGGAGGCATTGCGCTCCCCGAGCTCGACGCTCCCGCCGTACCAGCCGTGCCTGTCGTGCTGCCCCCCGATCTGCCGGGTACGTCGGGACAGCCACCGAGCACGACCACGACCGTGATCCCTGGAATTCCAGCGGTTCCCGGCACGTCCGGCTCTCAGCAGCAACCACCGCAGGTGGCCCAGGAAGCGACCGCCTTCGAGCTCCGCGGCCGTCGGATCTCCGCGCAGACGGCACTGATCGCCTTCGCCGGGTGGCAGCTGCTCTCGCTGGGGACGGCAACGCTCTACGGCTTCGTAGAACGACGCCGCCGGCTGGTGGCACTGGGGAGGGCCGTGTGAAGACCGTCGAGCGCATCAGCTGCCTGCGTTGCGCTGCGCCGTACGCACCGACACTGACCCGGCACCGCTGCCCGGTCTGCGACACGCCCGCCTCCGACGACCTCCCGGTCGGCCGGGCGTGGGACGACCCCGATGACCGGCTGATGGCCATCGTCATCGCGGCCACCTTCGCCAACGTCCTCCTGCTCGCGATCCTCACCCTGGTGGTTCTCTCATGAAGCTCGCCGACCTCGTCACCCCGGCTCTGGTCGTGGAGCGCGACCTGCTCGACGCCAACCTCGCGAAGATGGCGCGAGAGCTGCCGGGCACCAGGCTGCGGCCGCACGTGAAGGCGTTCAAGACCACGGCGCTCGCCCGTCGCATGCACGCGTTGGGACACACCGGTTTCACGTGCGCGACGGTGCGCGAGGTCGAGGGCATGGCCGCCGCCGGGCTCGGCAACGACTTGCTGCTGGCGAACGAGGTGCTGGACTGCCGACGACTCGGGGCCATCGACAACGCGCGGGTCACGGTCGCGGTCGACAGCGAGATCACGGTCGACGCGGCCGTCGCCGGGGGAGTCCGCGAGGCGGTGATCGACGTCAACGTCGGCCTGCCTCGATGCGGGATCGACCCCTCGGGGGCGGGCGCGCTTGCGGACTACGCGCGCTCCAAGGGCCTCGGGGTGCGGGGCGTCATGGGCTACGAGGGGCACGTGATGCTGGTCGAGGACCGCGAGGAGAAGCGCCGGCAGGTGGAGGAGTGCATGTCCTTGCTGCTCAAGGCTTCTGCCGATGTGGGCGGAGATCTGGTGTCTGCCGGTGGGACGGGCACCTACGACCTGAACACCTGGGCCAACGAGATCCAGGCCGGCTCGTACTGCCTGATGGACACCACCTACGCGCACGCCCACGCGCCCTTCCAGCAGGCCCTCACGGTCCTGGCCACGATCATCTCCGCGAACCCTGCGGGATGGTTCGTCGCAGACCTGGGTCTGAAGGCGCTCGGCATGGACCACGGCAACCCGACGATCGAGGGTGCGACTGTCTGGTACTGCGCGGACGAGCACACCGTCTTCTCAGCCGAGGGCGGCAGCTTCGCCGTCGGGGACCGCATCCGGGTCATCCCCTCGCACATCGACCCGACCGTCGCCCTCCACGAGATGATGCATCTCGTGGAGGGCGAAGACGTCCTCGAGAGCTGGTCCGTCGACCTTCGAGGCTGGTGACGGTCAGGCGACCTTGACGGTGACTTCGCCGCTCCGGGACGCCTTGTAGGTCTTGGTCCCGGAGAACACGAGGACGTACTGCTCCTTCGACCCGGCCTTGCTGCCGGGCACGACCGTCCATGTGGTCTGGCCCTTGCTGTTGGTCTGCTTCGACGCGACGACCGTGAACTTCTTGGCCCCGTAGGCGCGGTCCTCGAGCTTCACCGTCTCGTTCGCGAGCACCTTCGAGCCGCTCTTGAGCGTGCCGGTGAGGGTGTCCTTCTCCTTCGGGGTCACGGTCGTGTGCTGGGTCTTCAGCGTCAGCGTCGTCGCGTGGGCCGTGGTGGCCGCGAAGGCGGGGCCTGCCGCGAGTCCGCCGACGACAAGCGCGCCGGCAAGGGCGACTGGGTGGAGCGGGTTCATGTTGAACTCCTTGCGTATCAGGGGAAAGTGCATGACCGGAACGGTCACGACCGCATGACCGGGACGGTCACGACCTGCTTGACGAACCGGGCGGATGATGTGTTTCCGATCCACAGCCGACGTTCACCTGGCGTGCAGCATGTGCTCAGCGCACGATCAGGTGGCTACTCTGCGCGACGTGGACGTAGGACTGCTCGACGGCGCCTTCTACGCCGGTGACCCGCACGCGGTGTACGACGAGCTGCGCGCCAGCTCACCCGTGTTCCGCGACGACTCGTCAGGCCTGTGGGGGCTGGCGTCCTATGACACCGTCGCCTTCGCGAGCCGCCGCCCCGACCTGTTCAGCAG
>JBHEMB010000533.1:0-3072 GCA_046262855.1 Mycobacteriales bacterium
GCCACGCGCCGCTGCTCGGCCAGCTCGCGGAAGGGTTCGAGGTCCGCATCACTCAGGAGTCCGGCAGCGACTTCGTCGTGACGGTCAGCGGCGGTTTCCTGTCCGTGACCGAGCAGGGCGTCACCATCCTCGCCGAGAGCGCCACGATGGCCGGCGAGAGCGTCTCGGCCTAGCCCGCACGAGCACCACGGCGTCCCTGAACCGTGCTGACCCTGGACCTGCTGCTCGGTGTGGTCCTCGTCGTCCTGGTGCCCTTCCTGCTCATCTCGCTGCGGCGCCGGTGGCTCGCCCGCGAGGGCGGCGCCATCGAGGTCTCGCTGCGGCTGAAGGACAGGCGGCACAGCGGCGGTTGGGTGCTGGGCGTCGGGAAGTATGCCGGCGACGACCGCCAGTGGTTCCGGGTCTTCAGCCTGAGCCCACGGCCAAGGCGCACGCTGTCCCGGCGGGACCTGCAGGTCCGGACCCGTCGCCAGCCGAAGGGCCCGGAAGCCCTGGCGCTGCTCAAAGGCGTCGAGGTCATCGAGCTGGCGTCGGCCGGCGGTGCCGTGGAGATCGCCCTCGACTCGTCCGCTCTGACCGGTTTCCTGGCCTGGCTCGAGGCGCGGCCGCCCGGCGCCACGATCCCCGGCTGATCCGCTAGCGCAGCAGCTCGCGAGCCGCTGGGCTGCCGTCGAGCAAGCGGTTCGTGCGTGCAGCGACCTTCCACCCCTCGGACGTGCGGACCAGCTCCCAGCGGTTGGCTGCCATCCGCCACACCGAACCCTCGAGCAGCACGACGGAGTGGTTGACCGCCACGGCTCGGTCTCCCTGCACATCGACGCGGGGAAGGCCCTGTAGGTGCGCCACCCCCTGGGCCAGCAGGGCTTGGTGCGCCCGGCCACGAACCATCGCGGCGATGGCTTCGCGTCCCTCGTAACGGTGGTCGGCGACGTCGTACCAGCCTTCCTCGGTGAACAGCTCGGCTGCTGCCTGCGCATCGCCGGAGTCGACCGCTGGTCCGTACCCGGCGATGAGCTGCGTGATCGCTTCCACGTCACTCATGAGTACAGCCTCCGGAGCATCGCCGCGTGCTCGGCGACTGCCTGGTCGCGGGGCAGCCGAGTCAGGTGCTGCGCGGTCCGCGGATCACCGCCGATGTGGTGGATCGGGCCGTGCGGTAGCCGCTCGAGTCCCTCGCGGGCGACGTCCTCCGGGTCTGCCGCCCCGTCCAACCGCAGGCCGGCGCGCTCCATCGCCGGGGTGCGGGTCAGGCCGAGGACCAGGTGCAGGACGTGTACGCCGTACGGCCGCAGCTCGAGCCAGAGGCCTTCGGTGAGGATGCGCTGAAAGGCCTTGGCGGCCGCGTAGACGGAGAGCCGTTCCTGGCCGATGTAGCCCGCCATCGACCCGACCACGACGATGCCGCCGCTGCCGCGAGCTCTCAGCCGGGCACCGGTCGCGTGCAGCAGGCTCATGGCGGCGGTGACGTTGAGCTCCACCACGGCCGCGTGTCGTTCGAGCTCACCGCTCACGAAGTCATGCCCGTAGGAGTTGGCGCCGGCGTTGAGGACGAGCAGCCCCAGGTCGAGGTCGCTCGTCGCCCTGAGCACGTCTTCGACGCCGCGCGTGAGATCTGCCTGGACCGTGCGCACCTGGGCACCCCGCTCTCGCACCTCGGTCGCGGTCTGCTCGAGAGCCTCGGGCCTGCGCGCGACGAGCACGCTGCTGACCCCCTGCTCCGCCAACTGGCGCGCGAAGGCCGCGCCGACCCCCTCGGAGCCGCCAGTGATCAGGGCCCACGGGCCGTAGCGGGTCATGCCGGGAGCTCCGGCGCCCACGCGCTGCCGTTGATGTGCGACCCACCGTCGACGAACAACGTGTTTCCGGTGAGGTAGCGGGCGCCCTCGCTCGCCAGGAACACCGCGACGGGTGCGATGTCCTCGAAGGGGTCGCCCATCCGGCCCATCGGGATCGTGGCGTCGGCGAGTTCGCCGATCTCGGGGTTGGTGGCGATGACGCGCGCGAGCGCGGCGCTGCGGGCGGCCGGGCAGATCACGTTGGCCACGATGCCCGTTGCCGCCCACTCTCGGGCGGCGGTCCGGGTCAGCGTGCGCAGTGCTTCCTTGGCCGCGTTGTACTCCACCGAGCCGATGTGAGCGTTGACCCCGTTGAGGCTGCACATGCTGATGATCCGGCCGTAGCCCTTGGCCTTCATGACAGGGAATGCGGCCCGCATGGCGTCGTAGGGCCCGAAGAAGCCGACGGCGAAGCTGTTCTCGAAGCCGTCTCTGGTCTTGTTCTCGACGCGGCTGAGCTCGCCGCCGCCCCAGGCGTTGTTGACGAGGATGTCGATCGTGCCGAACTCGTCGATCGTGGCCTGGACTGCGGCCGCGCACTCAGTGCGGACGTCGCAGCGGACGAAGTGCGCACCGAGGTCGCGAGCAGCGTTTCGCCCGAGCTCCTCGTTGACGTCGGCAAGGGTCACCTTGGCGCCTTCGTCGAGGTAGCGCTGGACGATGCCGCGGCCGATGCCCTCGGCGCCACCGGTCACCAGGGCCACCCGTCCGTCCAGCTGCATGAGCTCTCCTTGTTGTTGGTGAACCTACATACATGTCAGGATACGCAGGTGTCAACGCGTCGGGAGGTCCTGGAGCAGCTGCACCAGCAGCTGGAGGCAGTCGTCGGCTTTGCTGGCGACCCGCGTGCTCATGCCTGGATGGCCTCGCGCGTCGGTGTCTCCCTCCCGCGTTCCCAGGCGTCCGCACTGTGGGCGGTGCAGTCGCACGGTCCGCTGCGGCTGGCCGATCTGGCCGTGCTTCTGGACGTGGACGCCTCGAACCTGAGCAGGACCGTGTCCGCCCTCGTCGACGCCGGCCTGGTAGGGCGGGAAGCGGGCGAGGATCGGCGGGCGCGGGCTCTGACCTTGACCTCGAAGGGACACAGGGTAGGAGGCCGCTTGCGTCAGGAGTGGTCGAAGGCTCTCGGTGCGCGGCTCGCGGGGTGGTCGGACAAGGACCTCGCTGCGGCGGCGCAGCTGCTCGCGCGGTTGACCGACTCGCTCAGCGGAGCGGACCAGCAGCCAGCACCGTCCGG
>JBHEMB010000534.1:0-7294 GCA_046262855.1 Mycobacteriales bacterium
GTTCGACGTGGACCGGCGCGGCATCACCTTCGTCAGCGTGGGGCGGGTCCCTGCGCAGGCCGAGCTGGTGCTCAGCCCTGAGGTCAGGGAGACCCGGTGGTTCCCGTTGGACGAGCTGCCGCGGTTTCCCGACCACTTCACGGAGGGGTTCCTTCCGGAGGACCGGGACGCGGTCGCGAGCGTTCGGTAAGGGCGTCAGGCCCTTGCCTCGACCTGCCTGAGGCCGCGCCGGATGTTGCGGGTGAGTCCCAGCTTCACGATGCGGTCCACCAGCGGTACGTCGGACCCGAGCCGGATCTGGTAGTCCAGGTGGCTGCCCCCGCCGGGTGTCGACGTGAAGCGCATGACTCCCTCGTGGTCCCGAAGGGGCCGGCCGCCCGCAGTGATGCGGTAGCGGATCAGCGCATTGGGCACGGCCTCGACGACCGTCTCCTGGAGCGAGGGCAGCGGCCCGATCTTGAGGCGGCGCACCGACCCCACGCCGTTGCGGTCGGTGTCCCCGTCCTTGACCCGCGTGATCGTGGCGCCGAACAGCGCACCGAGGTGCTCGTGTTCGGACAGGTAGGCGTAGATCCGCTCAACCGGGAGCGAGAAGTCCTGCTGGACATCGACGGTCTGCACGTCGAGAAGCAAACCACGTCCGCCGAGGTCAGCTCAGGCAGGCCGTCATCGCGCGGATCATCAGCGGTACGTCGGTAGCGGACGCCAGCTCTCGGCAGCTGTGCATCGCCAGCATCGGGTTGCCCACGTCGACCGTGGCTATCCCGATCCGGGTCGCCGTCAGGGGTCCGATGGTGCTGCCGCAGGGCAGGTCGGCGCGGGTCACGAAGTGCTGCAGGGGTACGCCGGCGTCTGCTGCGCGCGCGGCGAACCAGGCCTCGGTGCGTGCGTCCGTGGCGTAGCGCTGGTTGGCGTTGTGCTTGACGACCGGGCCGCTGCCGAGCAACGGCGTGTGGGAGGGCTCGTGCCGGTCGGCGTAGTTCGGGTGGATCGCATGCGCCATGTCCGCGCTCACCAGTCGGGACCGCGCGATCATCTGGGCATAGGCCTGCGGGTCGGTGTCGCCGGTCGCGGCGGTGAGCCTGCGCAGGACCTCCTCGAGGAACGAGCCGCCGGCACCCTCCGCGGAGTCGCTGCCGACCTCCTCGTGGTCGTTGGCCACGAAGACCTGTGTGTGCGCCGTAGGTGCGGCGTCGAGGAGCGCGTGCGTCGCGGCGTGGCACGAGCCGAGGTTGTCCAGCCTCGGGGCGGCGATCCAGTCAGTGCCGGTGCTCGCCGCCGGTTGGGTGTCGGCCAGCACGAGGTCCCAGCCGAGGGCATCCGGTGCGCCGAGCTGCTCGAGCAGGTCCGGCTCCTCGGCCAGGCCGGCGATCGGGACGAGCTGGCGCTGGGGATCGAGGGTCAGACCGTCCTTGACGCCGCGGTCGAGGTGGATCGCGAGGCTGGGGATCCGCAGCGTCGTGCCGGCCAGCCTCGCCAGGACCGTCGTGCCGTCCGGGTGCGTGAGGCGGCCCGCCACCGTGAGCTCGCGGTCGACCCAGGTGTGGGCCAGCATCCCGCCGTACGGCTCCACGCCGATGAGCTTGTAGCCGGCCCGGGTGAGATCGTGGTGCGGCCGGACCTTGAAGGTGGGCGAGTCGGTGTGCGTGCCGATCCCGACGATGCCGGCGTCCGCGAGTGGGCTGGTCCCGACCCGGAACGCCACGATGCTGCCGCCGTCGCGGATGACGTAGTGCTGCCCGCCGGGCTGCAGGCGCCAGCGATCGACCTCGTCGAGCTCGGTGAAGCCGGCCTCGCCAAGTCGGCGGGCCATCTCGGCGACAGCGTGGAAGGGGCTGGGGGAGGCGTCGATGAAGGACCGCAGGTCGTCACCGGGAGAGGTCATGCAGCGACTGTAGAGAACAGTCGGGTTGCCGACGTGCCTGCTGTCCCGGACAGGCGCTTCACCCTAGGTTGTGCCTGTGCCGGCAACGGGTGCCGTGTCATTGGGGGTGTCGCCTTGCTTCAGACCTTGGTCCTCTTCCGGGAGCTGCCGAGCGCCGAGTGGCTCTCGGCCCAGCGCGAGCGCGGCCTGTTCCGGGCAGTCGCGCAGTTCACGTCGGGCACCTACGAGGGCATGGGGCTGATCTCCGACGACGAACCGCACCATGTCCGGGTACGGGACCTCCAGCTGGAGGTGCGATCCCTGACGCCGAGCCGGGCGATCACCGCCGTCGCGGCGGTCATGCTGCCACCACTCCCGGGCCCCTTGGCGCACATTCCCGGGGACCGGTACCTCGTCTTCGCGCTGCTCAAGATCCGGTACGGAGCTCTTGAGGAGTACGGGAACCACGCCGGGTCGGTCCAAGGAGACGTCGTCCTGGCGTCCGGCGTGCTGTTGGGGAACGCGGATCACAACCTGGCGATCGAGGTCGTCGGAAGCGACGGGGACGAGGTGATGCGTGTCGTGCAGGCACTCGTTGACCACGCCGCCGTGGACTCGGTTGAGGTGCTGCACACGACCGCCGAGCTCACTGCCGGGTTCGGCAAAGCCGCGGACTGAGCTCGGTGGCCGTCGGTCCTTCCGCCGCGCGCACGTCGTGCCCGGAGTGCTCGACAGCTGTCGGGCACGACGACAGCACCTGTGCCAGCTGCGGGTCGCCGCTCGTCGCCCCACAGCGGCGGATCGTGACGGTCCTCTTCGCCGATCTGGTCGGCTACACCGCGCTGTGCAGCGAGCTCGACGTGGAAGAGGTGCATCTGCTCGTCCGGCCGCTCATGAACGCGCTGCGCCTTGTGTGCGAGGACCTCGGTGGTCGCGTCCCAGCCATCGAGGGCGACGGCTTCATGGCCGTGTTCGGGGCGTTAGCCGCTGACCCGCAGGACCCTCAGCGAGCCTCAGTAGCCGCGGGCACGATGCAGCGACTGGTCCAGGACCGACGGCAGACGTACGGGTCGGCCCTGAGCTTGCGGGTGGGGTTGCACGTCGGCGAAGTGCTCGTCGCGCCCTCGTGGGAGCGGCACGGGTTCGCGGTGTCCGGTGACGTGGTCAACGTGGCGAGCCGTCTGTGTGGCGCCGCGCGACCCTCCGAAGTGCTGGTCTCGAGGGACCTGTGCGCGCTGCTGCCTGATGTCGTCGCCACTGAGCCCAGGAGCCTGCAACTCCGCAACCGAAGCGAGGACGTCGAGGTCTTGTCGCTCGTGTGGTCCGACGCAGAGAAGGCCTCGGCGTCGGCCCTTCGCCCTGTGCTGGGGCAGCTCGTAGGCAGACAGGCTGAGCTGGAGTGGCTCGCGTCAGCCAGCCGCGACGAGTGCCTTCTTGTCATCGGTGACAGCGGGGTCGGCAAGTCACGTCTCGTCTCCGAGTGGCTGACCGGCGGGCCAGACCTGGTGCTCAGCTCGCGCTGCTCATCGTTCGAGGTGACCAGCGAACGCGCTGTCCTCCGCGACCTGCTCATGGCGATCCCGGACACCGCGGACGACGAGATCTCTGCTCTGGTCGCCTCCGCACGTCACCTCGCCGCAGCCGGCGACGAAGACCTGGTGAGCGTCGAGCAGCTCGTCGAGGCTGTGGCCGACTGTGTGCTGGCACGTGCGACCAGGCAGCCGACGACAGTGCTGCTGGACGACGTGCAGTGGGCCACCTCGACCGTACGGGCGCTCGTTGACCGGCTGCTCGTGTCTCCCGGGCGGCCACGACTCGTTCTGGTCAGTCGCACGCCTGTCGACTGGTTGTCCTCACCGGCCACGCTGCACGTGCTTCCGTTGGAAGAGGCCCACGTGCTGACGCTCGTCGAGTCGCTGCTGCCGGGTTGCCCTGAGGCTGTCGGGCGTCTTCTCGTGGAACGGAGCGGCGGCCTCCCGCTGTTTGTGGAGCAGTGCGTCGACATGCTCCTCGAGGACGGCACGGTCCAGTACATCGAGGGTGCCTGCACCTTGGTCGCGCCCGGTGGGCTGAAGCGCATCCCCACCGCCATGAGACTGTTCGTCAGCGCCCGTCTCGACCTGCTGCGCGAACGAGAGCGCCGGGTCCTGCTGACCGCCGCCGTGCTGGGAGACCGGGTTGACGGGCGGCTGCTCGCCGCGCTGCAACCTGACGCCGAGGCGGCCGTCGAAGAGCTCGTCGAGCGCGGGCTCATGCGTCGAGAGGAACCGCAGGGGTCCGGAAGCCTCGCCTTCTCCCACGCTCTCGTGCGTGACGTCGCCTATGCCAGCCAGCTCCGGCGCACCCGGCGCGACATCCATTGCGCCGCCGCCGACTGGTACGGGATCCTCCCCGCTCGGGAACTGCTGGAGGCTCGTGCGAAGCACCTGCGGGCTGCCCTGGACCTGGTGTCCTCGCCCGACTGCCAGCTGACAGTTGACACCGTGCTCGCCATGACCACCTGGGCCCAGAGCATCGTGGCGGAGCGCCCGGCAGAGGCAGTGGGCATCCTCGAAGACATCTTCCACATCGACGATCAGCTGCCGCAGTGCCACCTGCCGATGCTGGACGCCCGGCTTGCCGCAGCGACGGGCTACGAGCTCATGGGCAGGGAGGCGGACGCGACGCTCCAGGCGCGCCTTGCTGCGCCGCTGGCCGCTGAACGCGGTGATGCCGCGGCCCGCGCGCAGGTGGCGCTCCTGGAGGGCCGTTCGCTCGTGCTGTCAGCTCCCCATGCGGCTGAGGCCAGACTGCGAGACGCGATGACGTGGTTCGAGGAGGCCGGTGATCGCCCTGGGGCCGCCCGTGCCGGAGTCGAGCGCGCCATCATCTTGGAGCCGCAGGAAGGGCTCATGCCGGTGCTCCGCGCACATGAGGAGGCCTACCGCGTAGGGCTCCAGACCGGCGACAAGCGACTCCTCGCGCATGCCGCACAGCAGCTCGCCTTCTTCTGGAGCATGCGGAGCCGTCGGGACAGCACTCAGTGGGTGGACCGGGCGACCACCGCGAGCCGCAGTGACGACGTCGCCGGCGCGGCGACGGTGCTGCTCGCCGATGCCGCGGGATGCATGCTGACGATGCAGTGGGCCCAGGGCGCCGCTCTGGCCCAGGAGGCCGTGGACGTCGCGCAGACGTGTGGCGCCGACTTCGTGATCCGGAACGCCGTGATGGTCGCCGTCGAGTGCAGCGTCCACCTCGGGGACCTCGAGCGAGGAGCCGAGCTCCTGGCGACCCTGGAGGGCATGGCGCCGGCGCGCCCGAATGCTCGTCTCCGCCAGACCGCCTTGGGGCATCGGGCGATGCTTGCAGCGCGGCAAGGCGAGGCAGTGCAAGCGGACGAGGCGCTGATGGCCGCGATGGCGACAGACGCGGCCTCCGAACAGGTGTACGCCCGCTTCAACGAGTTCGTCGCGGCGCAGGTGCTCATGGAGCGGGGCGCGTTCGTGGAAGCCGAGCGCCGGGCACTGGCGGCCTACGCACTCGACGAACTCCTGGACCAACCCCTTGAGGCACTGGCAGCCAGACTGCTCGTGCTGCGCGCACGCGTGGCGGCAGGCCACCGGATCAGCCTTCACGAAGGCCTCGCACTTCCCCGTGAAGCGGAGGAACGCGGTGCCCCTGCCCTTGCCACGGTTGCTCGACAGTGGCTACGCCTCGACGACGTCCTGCGCGGCGAGGTCGACACCGAGCTGCCGGCCGAGCCTTGCGACTTGGCGGAGTCGCGGGCGCTGCACCTGGAAACGGTGGCCCTCAGAGAGCGTGAGCCGGAGTTGCTCCTGGAAGCGGCGGAGGAGTGGTCGCGTCTGGGCGCCACCATCTGGCCGGCCCGCGCGCTCAGCTGGCACACCGAGCTCGCCGGGGAGACGCACCCGGAGGTTGCCGACATCCTGCGCGCGGTCGGTGCTGGGCCGGACCGCGCTGAGTACTTCGCAGCGCAGGTGCGCGGCCGCTGAGCCATGTGCCCGGGTGCGACGATCTCGACGCAGACGATCCCTGCAGTCGCCCTGCTAGGTCAGTCGGTGTTGCGGACCTCGGAGACGATCAGGTACCCGAAGAACACCAGGAAGAGGAAGGCTCCTAGTCGGTGGTCCCAGCCGCGGCCGACCAACGAGGCGTCCACCGCGAAGATCACCAGCCACAGCGCATACCAGACCGTGACCGGTCGCGGCTGCTTCTCCACGCCCGGCATCCTATCCAGCGGATCGGTCAAAGGCCGCCATCCGCGTTACGTTGCGCGCCATGGTGCATGAGGTACGCGGAGTCGTCGCCCTCGGCAAGGGCAGGCCTGTCGGCATCGAGACGGTGCTCGTCCCGGACCCGGAAGCGGGCGAAGCGCTGGTCCAGGTGCAGGCATGCGGTGTCTGCCACACCGACCTGCACTACCGCGAGGGCGGCATCAACGACGACTTCCCGTTCCTCCTGGGTCATGAGGCAGCGGGTGTCGTCGAGGCGGTCGGCGAGGGCGTGACCCATGTCCAGCCGGGGGACTTCGTCGTCCTCAACTGGCGGGCCGTCTGCGGTCAGTGCCGGGCGTGCAGGAGGGGCCGGCCCTGGTACTGCTTCGCCACCCACAACGCGACGCAGAAGATGACGCTGGCCGACGGGACGGTGCTCAGCCCGGCTCTCGGCATCGGGGCGTTCGTGGAGAAGACCCTTGTCGCAGCGGGCCAGTGCACCCGCGTCCCGCGCGTCGACCCGGCGGCCGCGGGGCTGCTCGGCTGCGGCGTGATGGCCGGTTTCGGCGCGGCCGTGAACACCGCACCGGTTCAGAAGGGCGACACCGTTGCGGTCATCGGCTGCGGTGGCGTCGGCAACGCGGCGATCGCGGGTGCGCTGTATGCCGGAGCACGGCAGGTCATCGCGGTCGACCTCGACGATCGCAAGCTGGAGTGGGCACGAGGGTTCGGGGCGACCCACACCGTCAACGCCCGCGAGGACGTCGTACCAGCTTTGCGGGAACTCACCGGCGGCTTCGGCCCCGATGTCGTGATCGAGGCGGTCGGGCGTCCGGAGACGTTCCGGCAGGCGTTCGACGCGCGCGACCTCGCCGGCACCGTCGTCCTCGTGGGCGTACCCAACCCGAGCATGGTGCTCGAGATCCCGCTCATCGAGGTGTTCGGCCACGGTGGAGCGACGAAGTCCAGCTGGTACGGCGACTGCCTGCCCGAACGGGACTTCCCGCTGCTCATCGAGCTGTGGCAGCAGGGGCGCTTCCCCCTCGGCGAGTTCGTGAGCGAGCGGATTGCGCTGCAGGACGTCGAGGAGGCGTTCCACAAGATGGAGCGTGGCGAGGTCCTGCGCTCCGTCGTCCTCCTCCCCCCGACCCCATGAATGGGGGGAGGGGGATCCAGTCATGGGGGGAGGGGAAGGCGGGTGTGGAGGGTGGCTCGG
>JBHEMB010000535.1:0-6227 GCA_046262855.1 Mycobacteriales bacterium
GGCGCTGCGCCTGCACCTCGGCCTGCCGCAGCTTGACGTGCTTGCCCACTCGGCCGGGTGCGCCGTCGCGCAGGCATGGGCCGCTCAGCACCCGGCCGCCGTCGGGACGTTGGTGCTCGTGACGCCCTCCGACTGGCTGCACGGCGGCTCCCGCGCGGACGTGGCGGCCATCCGAGAGGGGTTCTCCGCCGAGCCCTGGTACCCGGAGGCGGCAGCTGCCGCCGAAGCGCTCGAGACGGCACCCCCCTCGCAAGCGGCCGGTCTCGAGCGGATGATGCGGCCGTTCTTCTACGGCCGCTGGGACGAGCGCACCCAGGAGCACGCCGCCAGTGCCGACCGGCAGGTGAGCAAGCGGGCGCTGCTCGGCTTCCGTGCTGACGCGGGCGACATCGACCTGCCCGGCCTGATCGCGCGGATGAGCAACGTGACCGCGCCGGTGCTGGTCGTCGGCGGGACGCGCGACGCCCTGACTGGGCTCGCGGCTACCCAGGTCGTCGCGTCAGCGTTCCCCGCGGGCACCGTTGCCCTCGTCGAGGGAGCGGGCCACTTCCCGTGGGTCGACCAGCCGGCCGGCTTCCGGGCCGCCGTCGATCCCTGGCTCGCGTGAACCGAGTCCCGCTCGCCTCTCCTCTCGCACTTCCCGGATCTGGTCCCGGTCATGGCCCCCGCCCCACCGGTCCGCTGAGCGTGCGAGTGGCCACAGACGCGGCGTACAGGCCAGCGGGATCGGCAGCAGAGCAGCGAAGTCGCAGCGGGTGCAGGCCGTCAGTCGCGGGGGAGGAGGTGGCCGCGTCGAAGCGCGGCCCGCAGTCGGGTCAGGGCCGGGGCGGCGACCTCCTCGATCGGCCGGCCGAGCTGCTCGGCGAACCCGGCCACCAGGGCGGCGACCGGTCGTCCGCCCGCGGCGAGCTGCAGCAGCAGCGCCGTCTCCTCGTCGAGCACCGCGTCCGCGAGCGCGCTGCCCGCGGGGTAGCGGAGCACGTGCGCGACCTCGAGCTCGCCGGTCAGGTCCTGCTCGAAGCTGACCCGGGCCCCTCCCGGTGCGCCGACCCGTGCCCTCAGCAGCACGGCGTCGCCCTCCTCGGCCAGGACTAGAGAGGCGGTTCGCTCCATGATCTGCTCCCACTGCAGCGCGGCATTGGTCTCCAGGTCGCCCACAGCCGGCTTGCCGCCCGCCCGCCGCCGTACCAGCAGCAGAGTCGAGCGGACGCGCTCCACGCCGGTGCGCTCCAGGTGCCGGAGGTACGCCGCGGCTGCGGCCTCGTAGCGCTCGCCGAACCGCGGGTCCTCGACGCCGGCGTAGGCGTACGCCAGCTGCTGACCGGTCGCCCCGGGCCAGGAGACGACCACGACGTCGAGCCCCTGCAGGCCGGCGCGTTCCTGCACGGCGAGCGCCGTTGCCCGCTCTGGCAGCAGGTCCACCCGCAGCACGGCCCTGCCGCCGGGCGCGAGCACGTCCGGAAGACCTCGCAGGAGCGCCAGCGCAAGCTCGTCGCCGGCACTGCCTGCGTGCAGCCAGGTCGCCATCGGCACGTCGTCCGGCCGCGGGATGAACGGCGGCTGCGACACGACGAGGTCGAACCGCTCGCCCGCCACCGGCTCCAGCAGCGAGCCCGTGCGCACGTCGAGCGAGAGGTCGTTGAAGTCGGCACTCAGCCCTGCGAACGTGCACGCGCGCGACGACACGTCGGTCGCCACGGACGATGCGCCCTGCGCTGCGGCAAGCAGCGCCAGCACGCCACTGCCGGTGCCCACGTCGAGCACCCGCCGCCCGGGTGGTCGAGGCAGCGCCCAGGCGAGATCGGTCGTCGTGACCCCCGGTGTCATCACGCGGTCCTGGTCATCGCTGGCGTGGTCGCTCAGCACGAGCAGGCCGGCCAGCGGCGTCAGCCGCCATGGCGCCCGCACCCGAGCGTGGGTCACGACCGCGAAGCCCGCGGCGAGCAGGGCGTCGCGCGCCCCGTCCGGCAGCGCCGCCGCGTCCTGCTCGATCCCGAAGGCCAGCAGTGCGGTGAGGCAGCCCGCCGGTCCGAGCGCGGCCAGCCGCGCGCCGATGAGGGGCAGCCGCGCGCGGTCCGGTCCCCCGGGCAGCGTCTCGAAGCCGGTGCGGTACGTCTGCTCCGTCAGCCCGTCCCGTCGCAGTACCCCGGCTAGCGTCCGCAGCACGCCGGACTCGACGGCAGGCGGTACGGGCAGCGGCACCGGGCCACGCTAGGCCCTGACGGTCTTGCTGCGTGCGATGCCACGAGGGGCTGTCGGCTATCGGACAAAAGCCTGCGCCCAGCGTCGCCGGGGTGCCAGGTTGCCCTCTTCGGGTGCGAGCGCATCCGGCCGTTGCACCGGGGGGAGCGCGCCATGAGCGCTGAGTTCCAGTCCGACCAGGACCGCCTGATCGCTGAGCTGCGGGCCACGATCGCCGAGCAGCAAGAGGAGCTCGACTCGCTGCACGCGGACTCCGCAGGCGTCATGGCCTCCCGCCGTGCCCTGCTGCGCGGAGCGGGTGTCGTCGGCGGGATCGCCGCGCTCGCCGGTGTGGGCTCGGTCGCGGCGAAACCCCAGGCCGCTCAGGCGATCGAGGGTCACAACGTCAAGTACGCCCCCAACACGTTCGACGTGGCCGCCAAGGTGGTCGGGTCGAAGCAGGGCGCGATCGCGGGTGGCATGACGCAGAAGGGGCTGGAAGGCTTCATCGACGTCACCTACTTCCAGCAGAAGGTCACCAGCCCCCGGGACGCGGCGAGCGGCCTGGCCACCGGCCGTCGGCAGTACAACCCGATCGTCGTACGCAAGCACGTGGACAAGGCCTCGCCCAAGCTCGAGCTGGCCCTGATCAACAACGAGGTCCTCAGCAGCGTCCAGTTCCGGTTCTTCAAGAGCTTCGCCGACGGGACGATCGCCGAGTTCTACCGGGTCGATCTGACGAACGCGTTCCTGGGCTCCCTCGACCTCTACTCCCCGGAGGCGGTGGCGGGGAGTGGGACGGGGGCCGCCCCCGGCCTGCTGGAGGAGCTGACCTTGACCTTCCAGAGCATCACCTGGACCTACCTGGACGGCGGGATCACGGCCCAGGACGACTGGCAGCAGCAGGCGTAGGAGGCAGGCAGCAGACGGGGGCGCGACCGTGCGCAGGCGGCTCTGGACCGCGGCAGTGGCCACGGCGACCATCGCGGTCGTCGCCCTGCTGCTGCCTGGGCCCCAGGCGGTGGCCGACGTGCCGGTCCGCGGTGCCGGAGTCTGGGTCACCTCCGTGAACGGCCTGGTCGAAGCATTCGGGGACGCCCCGTCCCAGGGCTCCGTCAGCCCGGGTGGCGACCCAGTCGTCGACCTCGCCCCCACCCCGACCGGCAGGGGCTACTGGGTGCTCACCCAGACCGGCCACGTGCTCGTCCGCTGTGACGCCGGCTGGTTCGGCGACGGGCTCCCGTCCCAGGGCAGCTTCGTGGCCGTCGCAGGCACACCGACCGGGCGTGGCTACTGGCTGTTGAACAACAAGAACCAGCTCTTCGGCCTCGGAGATGCACCGGTCCTCGCCCGCACCTCGGGCTCCACGAAGTCCTCCGCGACCGACCTCGTCGCGACGCCTGACGGCAAGGGGCTCTGGAGCACGAGCAACCAGGGCGAGATCTCGTCGTTCGGCGCCGCACCTTCGCTCTCGGCGGGCCCCACGAAGGCCGCCGTGGTGGGCATCCAGAGCAGCCCCTCCGGCAAGGGGGTCCTGCTCGCCACGGCTGCTGGTCAGGTGATGAAGGCGGGCGATGCCGTCCAGCGCGGGGACCTGGTCGGTCAGCTCCCGTCAGGCGTCAACGTCATCGACCTCGCCGCGACCTACGACGGCCGGGGCTACTGGCTGCTGCTGTCGAACCGCACCATCCGTGCGTTCGGCTCGGCCGTCGGGCTCGGGCCATCGGTGTCGACGGCCATGGTCGTCGCGCTGGCTGCGACTCCCTGGGTCAACCGGCCGCCCGTCGCCGGCGACGACGGCGCCGCCACAGACGAGGACACGCCGGTCACCTTCGACGTCGGCGGCAACGACAGCGATCCGGACGGCGACGCACTCACCTGGGCCGCGCAGACCCAGCCCTCGCACGGCACTCTCGCCCTCGTCTCCGGCAGCCGGTTCCGCTACTCCCCGGCGCAGGACTTCTTCGGGACGGACTCCGCGACGTACCAGGTCACAGACCTGTACGGCGCCAGTGCCACGGCGACCGTCCGCTTCACCGTCCGACCGGTCAACGACCCGCCGGTCGCGGGCGACGACCGCGCCGCGGTCGACGAGGACTCCTCCGTCCTCATCGACGTGCTGGCCAACGACACCGACGTCGACTCCACCACCCTCACACCTGCTGTGACCACCACGCCCGACCACGGCACCGCCTCGGTCGAGCCCGGCGGCATCCGCTACACGCCGGTCTCGGACTACCAGGGCAGCGACGTGTTCACCTACACCGTCGATGACGGCAGCGGCGGCGCCGACACAGCGACGGTGACGATCACGGTGAACGCGGTCGACGACCTGCCCGTGGCACAGCCCGACAGCTACCAGGTCGACCAGGGCCAGACGTTGACGGTCGCCGCGCCCGGAGTCCTGGCCAACGACTCGGATCCGGACGGTGACAGCCTCACGGCAGAGCTCGTGACAGGACCGGCCACAGGTACGTTCTCGCTCTCGTCGGACGGCAGCTTCACGTGGACGCCGCCCTCGTCCGCCACGACCGCCGATGGCTTCACCTACCGCGCAGTCGGTTCCGGTGCGCCGTCCAGCCCCGTGACCGTGACGCTCACCATCAAGCCCAGGACCACTGCCCAGGACAGCAACGCGACCTTCGTCGGCCCAGGTCCCGAGATCAGCAACGACGACTACTACGACATCACGTCGTACGGTGACCCGACCAACGATCTCCAGCTCGGCACGGTCGAGCACATCGAGGGCCAGATCCGGTACGTGCCGGACCCGGACGTGCAGGGCACCGAGCATCTGGTCTTCGGCGACGGGCGCACGCTCGACATCGAGGTCGTCGACGAGGAGTGAGGACCGGCGCCCCGCACACAGCGTCGGGGCGCTGCGGCAGAGTCGCAGATCGGCCTCATCCGTGTAGGCTCTTCGTCATGGCAGGCCTGCTCCTCCTTACAGGCCGCGACGAGGCCTCGATCTAGGCCGGCTCCTCGTCGCGGGACCTCGTGCTGGCCGCACCCCGTAGACCAGAGGAGCACCCCGTGAAGAACTTCCAGCGCTACCAGGCCTTTCCGCCCGTCGACATGGCCGACCGCGCCTGGCCCTCCCAGACGATCGACGTACCGCCGCAGTGGTGCAGCGTCGACCTCCGTGACGGCAACCAGGCCCTCATCGAGCCCATGGACTCGGCCCGCAAGAAGCAGATGTTCCAGCTGCTCGTCGAGATGGGCTACCAGGAGATCGAAGTCGGCTTCCCCGCCGCGTCGAGCACCGACTTCGACTTCATCCGCGAGCTCATCGAGGAAGACCTGATCCCCGCAGACGTCACCATCCAGGTGCTGACTCAGGCTCGCGAGGAGCTCATCGAGCGCACCGTCCGGTCACTCGTCGGCTGCAAGAGCCCCGTGCTGATCCACCTCTACAACTCGACGTCGACCCTGCAGCGACGGGTCGTCTTCGGTCTCGACAAGGACGGCGTCAAGGACATCGCGGTCCAGGGCGCGACCTGGTGCAAGAAGTACGCCGAGCAGCTCCTGGAGGGCACGCCCGTCCGCTGGCAGTACAGCCCCGAGTCCTTCACCGGCACCGAGCTGGACTACGCGGTCGAGGTCTGCGAGGCCGTGATGGACGTGTGGCAGCCGACGCCGGAGAACCCGGTCGTGCTCAACCTGCCGGCGACGGTCGAGATGTCCACGCCGAACGTGTACGCCGACCAGATCGAGTGGTTCATCCGGCAGCTGGGCGCGCGTCGTTCGTCGGTGATCCTGTCCCTGCACCCGCACAACGACCGGGGTACGGCGGTGGCGGCTGCGGAGCAGGGCGTGATGGCCGGTGCGGACCGCGTCGAGGGCTGCCTGTTCGGCAACGGCGAGCGGACGGGCAACGTCTGCCTCGTGACCCTGGGCCTCAACCTGTACAGCCAGGGCATCGACCCGGGCATCGACTTCAGCGACATCGACGAGATCCGCCGAACCGTCGAGCACTGCAACCAGCTGCCGGTGCACCCGCGGCACCCGTACGGCGGCGACCTCGTCTACACGGCGTTCTCCGGCTC
>JBHEMB010000536.1:0-13598 GCA_046262855.1 Mycobacteriales bacterium
AAGCACTGCTCGAAGTCGCTGCTCATGTGGCTGTGCACACGACCATCCTGCAGCGACGCCGACCTCAGCTCTGGCGGTTTTGCGACATCAACCCGTGCAGCAGGGAGCGTCACCGAGGAGGACCTCGGCGTCCTCGAGCACGGTGTAAACCTCCCACCGCTCGCCGGCTGGGCCGCTCACCCAGACCTTGTCCTGCTTGGCGAAGCAGCAGGTCGTTCCCATCTCCTCGGCGGTGAACAGGCCCTCGCCGGACAACCGAGCGATCTCGCTGTGCACGTCCTCCGAGGTGGGCACCTCGACGCCGAGGTGGTTGACCGAACCGCCGTGGCCAGGGTTCTCGATGAGGACGAGCTTGAGCGGCGGCTCGGCGATCGCGAAGTTCGCATAACCGGGCTTCACCTTGTGCGGCTCGGCGTTGAAGAGCTTGCTGTAGAAGGCGATCGACCCCTCGAGGTCGTCGACGTTGAGGGCTAGCTGGACTCGGCTCATGGGGAGCTCCTTCTTCGATGGATGTCTCAGAGGTTCGGTCTTGATTTGATGTTTGTCAAGTTCGATGTATGTTGAACTCGTGCCCAAGGCCCTTCCCGTCCTCGACGTCTCCGCGCCGGTCTGCTGCTCGCCACTCGCCGGCGGAGCGATGAGCGAGACCGACGCCCTCCAGATCGCGCTCCGCCTCAAGGCGCTGGCCGATCCCGTCCGCGTCCGGCTGATGGCGTTGATCCTGGCCACCGACGAGGGCTGCTGCACGTGCGACCTCGCACCCGCGGTGGGGGTGACCGAGGCGACGGTGAGCCACCATCTCAAGCAGCTCCGCGAGGCCGGCCTCGTCGAGGGCACCAGGGACGGCATGAACGTCTACTACCGCCCGCTGCGTGACAACCTGACCGCGCTGTGCCGTACGATCGACCCGACGTGCTGCTGAGAAGGGCCTTCGCCGAGCTCCTCGGCAGCGCGCTGCTCGCCACAGCGGTCGTCGGATCGGGCATCGCCGCCGCCGAGCTGTCCACCGACACCGGCCTACAGCTGCTGGAGAACAGCGTCGCCACCGGCGCTGCACTCATCGCGCTGATCCTCGCGCTCGGTCCGGTGTCCGCGGCCTTCAACCCCGTCGTCACCCTGGTCGAGCTCGGGTTCCGGGCCGTCAGCGCGCGCGACGCAGGAGTCTTCGTCGCGGCCCAGTTCCTCGGTACCGCAGGGGGAGTGGTCGTCGCCAACCTGATGTACGACCTGCCCGCCGTGACGCTGAGCCAGCACTCGCGCAGCGGCTCCGGCGTACTGCTCGCAGAGGTCGTGGCCACCCTCGGGCTGGTCGTCGTGGTGTTCGGCGTCGTCCGGTCGCGGCCGTCGGCAGTCGCGTACGCCGTCGGCGGCTACATCGCCGCGGCGTACTGGTTCACGAGCAGCACCAGCTTCGCCAACCCAGCCATCACGGTCGCACGGTCGCTCACCGACACCTTCGCGGGAATCGACCCGTCCAGCGTTGCGGCGTTCGCCGGGATGCAGGTGGTCGGCGGGCTGCTCGGCTTCGGCGCGGTCCGGCTGCTCTATCCCGACGCCCGCCGGATCGCCGGGGAGATCGCCGCATGACCGTCGTGCTGTTCGCCTGCATCCACAACAGCGGCCGCTCGGTCGCAGCCCAGGTCCTCGCGCGCCAGTACGGGCTCGACGCCCGCTCTGCAGGGTCGGAGCCCGGCGCGGGTGTGAACCCGCTCGTGGCCCAGGTGCTCGGCGAGCGCGGCTTCCCGGTCGAGGACCACGTGCCGACCCTGCTGACCTTCGAGGGCGTGCAGGAGGCCGACGTCGTCGTCACGATGGGTTGCGGCGAGACCTGCCCCGTCCTGCCGGGCAAGCGCTACGAGGACTGGCTGCTGGACGATCCCAAGGACCAGCCCCTCGACGTCGTACGACGGATCGTGGCCGAGATCGACCAGCGCGTGAAGGCTCTGGCCGCGTCGTTGTGACCGTGGGCGCGGCGCACCGCGTGCCGCGCGAGGTCAGGAGACGAACACGTCGCCCTCACGCTCGACGACCGTCCCGCGCCCGAGCGGCAGCACCTTGGTCAAGCCCTTGAACAGCGAGCCCAGCCCCGGGACCTTCGCGAAGATGCCCTGTGGCCCACGCACCATGTGCCCAGTCGTCACGTCGTACTTCGACTGGTGCCACGGGCAGACCAGGCAGCCGTCCTCGTCGATCGTGCCGCCCGCGAGGTCTGCCATCAGGTGCCGGCACCGCCTGGTCACGGCGAACAGCCGCTCGCCGTTGTCACCCACGGCGTACTTCCCTGCCCCGACGACGGTGCGTGGCTTCAGCTCAGCCCTGCTCGACACGCGCTGCTCGCTCATCTGTGCTCCTCCGCAGGACCCGCTCCGTCCGGGGTCGTCGCGCACACGCTGCCATGGACGCCGCGCGCAGGCCCGCCGAGGTCGGGCACCGCACGGCCTAGTGACGTGGTGGGCCCCCCGGGGCTCGAACCCGGAACCTACGGATTACGTCCCACTTCCGGTTTCCCGGCCGCTCGGAGGAGCGTTCGTGGGCTGGACTGTCCCTTCACCCTGGGCCGCAGCCGGTAGGTGTCGCCCGTCCAGTCTCTACACCTTCCGAGGTGGCCCTCGGCTTGGCTCGGGATCGCCTCGCCGGACGGGTCCGGCAGGGGGTTCCCCGACTTTGAGCGATGTTCCACCGGCCGTTTCCGACCGGCGCTCCCATCAAGAAAGTCCGCAGCTCTGCCAGTTGAGCTAGAGGCCCTGGCGAGCGCGAGTCTAGACCCGCGGCGACCCGAGCAGGCCGCACACCGCGTGTGAGTCCCTAGCCGACCAGGACCCGATCCAGCGCGCCCGCTCCGGCGCCACAGCTGCCGAGTGAGGCTGGCGAAAGCGGCCTGCGTCACACCATCCCGCTCTTCTCCCCGCGTGAACCACGGTTTACAGTCGGAAACACCGCTGACACCCGCAGTGGCACGGGACAGAAGGAGCAACGCCCATGCGCGACGCCGTCATCGTCGAGGCAGTACGCACCCCGGTCGGCAAGCGCAACGGCGGCTTGTCCGGCATCCACTCCGCCGACATCTCGGCCCTGGTGCTCCAGGCACTGGCCGAGCGGTCCGGCATCGACCCGGGAATCGTCGACGACGTCGTGTGGGGCTGCGTCATGCAGATCGGCGAGCAGACCTTCGACGTCGCGCGCACCGCCGTACTGTCCGCCGGCTGGCCCGAGCACGTCCCCGGCACGACGGTCGACCGCCAGTGCGGCTCCAGCCAGCAGGCGGTGCACTTCGCAGCCGCGGGTGTCATCGCCGGGCAGTACGACCTCGCCGTCGCCGGTGGCGTCGAGATGATGAGCCGCACCCCGATGGGCAGCAGCTTCACGGCCAGCCCGCTGGGCCAGATGTACTTCGACCGCTACGGCGAGGGCTTCCCCGACCAGGGTCTCGGTGCCGAGCAGATCGCCGACACGTGGGGCTTCAGCCGGACCCAACTCGACGAGTACGGCCTGCAGTCGCACGAGCGCGCCCAGGCCGCGCAGGACTCAGGTGCGTTCGACCAGCAGATCGTCGGCATCCAGACCGAGAACGGCCTCGTCACGAAGGACGAGGGCATCCGCCCCGGCGGGACGCTGGAGAAGCTCGCCACCCTGAAGACCCCCTTCAAGGAGGAGGGCAAGATCACCGCTGCCAACTCCAGCCAGATCAGCGACGGGTCCGCTGCCCTGCTCATCACCACCAGCGAGTTCGCCAAGGCCCACGGCCTCACCCCGATCGTCCGGGTCCACACTGCCGTCGTCACCGGGGCTGCCCCGATGCCGATGCTGACCGCCCCTATCCCGGCGACGCAGAAGGCCCTCGCCAAGTCCGGCCTGAAGCTCGAGGACGTCGGCGCGTTCGAGGTCAACGAGGCCTTCGCCTCCGTCCCGCTCGCGTGGCTGAAGGACATCGGCGCCGACGACAAGCTCACCAACCCGCTCGGCGGCGCGATCGCCCTCGGCCACCCGCTCGGCGGCTCCGGTGCGCGCATCATGACGACGCTGGTCCACCACATGCGCGACAACAACATCCGCTACGGGCTGCAGACGATGTGCGAGGGCGGCGGCCAGGCCAACGCCACCATCCTCGAGCTCCTCTGACCCCACTCCCCTCGCGGTTTCACTGAAACGGCGCCCGACCGGGCGGGCGATTCAGTGAAACGGCAAGGGAGGTCGGTGGGGGGCACAGCAGGAGAAGGCCCTCGCAACGGCGAAGCAACACCGCATGAAGCCCCCCGCCCTGCTGTGCTCGGCTGCCCTCATCGCGGGCATCCTGCTGGCGCCCGGGCCCACCGCCCAGGCTGCGAGCACCACGAAGGTCACCAACGGCTGCGTCAACAGCGTCCCGGACGCAGGCAGCAGCACGCCGCAGAAGATCTGCTTCACGCTCTTCCAGCCACCGCGCACCGACGCGAAGCACCGCGTGCCGCTGATCTTCCATTCGCACGGCTGGGGCAGCTCCCGCTCCACCGGAGCGGACAGCTTCACCGCCTTCCTCAACGCCGGCTACGGGGTGCTCTCCTTCGACCAGCGCGGCTTCGGTGAGGACGGCGGCAAGGCCCGCATCGAGAACCCCGCCTACGAGGGCAAGGACGTCGAGAAGCTCGTCGACCTCGTCAGCAGGCTGTCGTGGGTCCAGCAGGACGGCCCCGGCGACCCGCACATCGGCGCGATCGGAGGCTCCTACGGCGGCGGCTACCAGTTCGTCGGGGCCTTCACCGAGCTCGCCGACAAGCACAAGCAGGTCTTCGACGCGCTGGCACCCGAGATCACCTGGTGGGACCTGAAGCAGTCGCTGGCGCCGCAGGGCGTGGCCCGGACCGAGTGGACGACGCTGCTGACGGCAGCTGGCGTCCGCGCACTCCCGCCGGAGATCCTCAAGGGCACGGCGTACGCCGTTGCGACCACCCTCTGGCCGGACGGCACCGTCCCCGGCGTACCCGACCTCGACGCCTTCTTCCGGAAGAACGGTCCCGCGTGGCAGGTCTCGCAGGGCCGCAAGCTCGACGTACCCGTGCTGTTCGGGCAGGGCATCACCGACACGCTGTTCCCGCTGCACCAGGGCCTGCAGAACTTCGCGAAGGCACTCACCCCGCGGGCCAGGGCGCAGAGCATCTTCGTCGGCTACAACGGCGGGCACGTCCTGCCGAACGCCTTCCCGCAGTCGGTCGCGCCGTCCGGCGACCCGTGCAGCAAGCAGCTCGCGGGCGGCTCCTTCCGCGACCTGACGCTCCGGTTCTTCGACCACGCCCTGAAGGGCAGGAAGACCACGCTCAAGGGCTACGGGCAGTACCACCTGGCCACTGCAGGCAACACCTGTACGACGGTGAGCTCCGTGACGCCCAACGCGACCTACCCCGTGGGCACCGTGGCGACCAACCAGGGGGCCGGCGCGCCGCTCGGCTTCAAGGTCGCCGACGGCCCGCTGCGGGTCGCCGGCACGCCGTACCTGTCGGGCAGGGTGACCGCGCTGGGCGTCAACAACCGGGCCTTCTACGCCCTCGGTGTCGGCAGCAGCCCGGCCGACGTGAAGATCGTCCAGGGCAACGTGCTGCCCTTCAACTCACTGACCCCGGTGGCCGGTGTCCCGACCGAGATCGAGCTGCCCTCGGTCGCCGTCGACGTCCCCGCCGGCACGTCGCTGTTCGTGGTCGCGATGGCCACGAACGACATGTTCGCCGGTATGGGCAACCGCGCTCCCGGCGCCGTCCTGATCCAGGGCGCCGTCGTACGGCTACCGGTCGCCGGCTGACGCGCGCCCGTCCGACGGTCCGCTATGCTTTTGCGGTCCCCGACGGCCACGGCGTGGGCGCGCCACAAGCCAGCGGCGCCGTCCCCATCGTCTAGCGGCCCAGGACTCCACCCTTTCAAGGTGGCTACGCGGGTTCGAATCCCGTTGGGGGCACAGGTTCGAAGGTCTCACCCCAGTGAGGCCCCGTAGCGCAGTTGGTTAGCGCGCCGCCCTGTCACGGCGGAGGTCGCGGGTTCGAGTCCCGTCGGGGTCGCCAAGTTCGCAAGGCGTCTTGCAGGCAGCACAGCACTTTGCAGGCAGCACAGCACTTTGAGGCAGCACAGCACGGCCAGGTAGCTCAGCTGGTAGAGCATGCGACTGAAAATCGCAGGGTCGGCGGTTCGACTCCGTCCCTGGCCACCACGCCCGAGCAGGGCTCGCGCAACGCGACAGCACCGCACCCGTAGTCGGGTGCGGTGCCGCGTGTCGCTGGCCTGGGTCGCCCTTGGCTCTGGGCATGCCCGGGATCTGCTGCCAGCAGGGTCAGGTGCCGGGGGCTCGCGGCGCGGGGGTACGCCGCGAGCCGCTTTAGGAGCTGCGGGGCTGCGGGATCCCTGCGAGGAGTGCCCGGACCTCGGCCTCGCGGTAGCGGCGGTGGCCGCCGAGCGTGCGAATCGACGTCAGCTTGCCGCTCTTGGCCCACCGGGTGACGGTCTTCGGGTCGACGCGGAACATCGAGGCGACCTCTGCGGGGGTCAACAGGGCCTCGGCCTCAGGGGTACGGGTGCTCATCGATCTGTCCTCTCGGCGGAGCGCTGGTGAGCGGGGTCTGCTCTCCGCTCCGCCCTTGAAGGTGCCCGATGCCCTCCTTGTCCGGTATGGCCCTCCCGGGCCATCTTTGGGGTAGTCACAGAAGGCAGGGGATGTGCCGTTTGCCCCTCAGTTGGCGCTCTCGACGGCCTGCAGTGCCTTCATCCGGGCCGTCATGAGCGCGTATGCCGCGGCCGCCTCCTCGGCGTCGCCTTCCGCCAGTCGCTGCAGGGCGTACTGCATGTCCCGGGCGGACTCGTCCTGGGTCAGTTCCGCGTCGTCGAGCAGGTGCACGAGATCGCCGTAGTCGAGCTCCACCAGCGAACGCGGGTGGAACTCCTCCAGCCAGCGCCCGAGGTCCTCGATCCCCTCGGAGACGGAGGGATCACCCACAGCGGCTCGTACGACGGCCAGCGCGCGGGCCACCCGACGGCGGGCCCGGCTCATCGGCGTCCGGTAGACGAGCTGCCGTCCGGTGCGCCGCAGCGTGCCCGAGCCCTGCGTGCCCGTGACCGGCTCACCCAGCGAGACCTCGCGCTCCTCCGGGTCGACCAGCACGAACCAGCGCAGCGGGACCTGCCAGGTGCAGGTGCGGATGTGGCTGGTCGTGCTGCCGTTCTCCGCGCGCCAGCGGTCGAGGTCGACCTCCGCCCGCTCGAGCAGGGCGGTGGGCGCGAAGGCCTCGGACAGCACGTCCGGCAGGTCGGCGCAGAAGTCCAGCAGGGCCTCCTGCGCGCGCAGCCCGGTGCGCCACGGGCAGATCAGCGTGACGCCGTCCACGTCCAGGACGAACGCGTGCTCCCCGATCACCGGCAGCCTGCGCCCGACGACGGCAGCCAGGGCGGCAGCCCGTTCCAGAGCGGTACCTGCCGCCGTACCGAAGTGCGCTCCCTCGGCGGCGTAGGTCTCCCAGTGCGCACGCTCCGCGCCATCGAAGCCAGCGAGCGGCTCGTACACCCGGAGGCTGGCCATGAAGCTCACCCGTTCATCCTGGCACGTGCTGGGCCGATAACCTCCGTGGTGCGGAGCACACCTCCTCCGCACCAGGCCACCCGGCTCACAAGGCCGGCACCGACAAGGAGAGCACCGCCGTGGGCGTCTTCGACCGCACCGACCACCTCAAGGACGCAGGGCACGAGCAAGTCGTGTTCTGCCAGGACCCGGCCTCGGGCCTGAGGGCGATCATCGCGATCTACTCCACGGCGCTCGGGCCGGCGCTGGGCGGCACGCGGTTCTACCCGTACGTCGACGAGGCCGCTGCTCTCACCGATGTCCTCAAGCTGTCGAAGGCGATGGCCTACAAGGCGGCCTGCGCGGGGGTGGACCTGGGCGGCGGCAAGGCCGTGATCCTCGGCGACCCGGTGACGCAGAAGTCGGAGCCGCTCCTCCGGGCCTACGGCCGGATGGTCGAGTCGCTGGGCGGCCGCTACTACACGGCGTGCGACGTCGGCACGTACGTGCAGGACATGGACGTCATCGCTCGCGAGAGCAGGTTCGTGACGGGCCGCTCGCCGGAGCACGGCGGTGCCGGCGACAGCGCCGTGCTCACCGCGTACGGCGTCTTCCAGGCCATGCGGGCAGCGGCGCAGGTGGCCTTCGGCGCGGCCACGCTCGGGGGCCGGACGGTCGCCGTCGAGGGCGTCGGCAAGGTCGGCCTCCACCTGGTCGAGCACCTGCTCGAGGACGGTGCGTCCGTGATCGTCTCGGACGTGAACCCGGCCGCCGTCTCACGGGCGGTGGACCTCGGCGCCAAGGCGGCGGCGGTCGGGGACCTGCCCTCGCTCGAGGTGGACGTCTACGCACCGTGCGCCCTCGGCGCGTCGCTGTCCGATGAGCTGATGGAGACGCTGCACGCGAAGGTTGTCTGCGGCGCCGCCAACAACCAGCTCGCGCACCCGGGGATCGAGAAGGTGCTCGCCGACAAGGGCGTCCTCTACACGCCGGACTACGTCGCGAACGCCGGCGGGCTCATCCAGGTGGCCGACGAGATCGAGGGCTTCTCCTTCGAGCGCGCCAAGGCGAAGGCGTCGCGGATCTACGACACGACCCTCGAGGTCTTCCGGCTGGCCGACGCCGAGGGCGTGCCGCCCGCGGTCGCTGCCGACCGGCTCGCCGAGCGTCGGATGGCCGACGTGGGTCGGCTGCGCACGATGCTGCTACCGCGCTGCTAGCGGCGGTTGCCCGACAAAGTGAGTTCCACCGTGCCCCAGCACGTGAAAAGCCACATCTTCTGACGCAGCAGCTCCCGGAGTCAGCCGAGGCCGCAGTTGACCTTCGTCCCGGCGGCGGTCTCGGCTGCAGCCGGCACCGTGGTCTTGATGTTGCCTGTGCCCGGGAAGCTGACCGTCCCTGTCACCTTCCCAGCGCCGGTCGCCCGGTAGAAGTCAACGACCAGGGCGTACTTCCGGCCTGACGTGAGATCACGGCTCGACAGCAGGACCTTCTCCGACGTGCCCGCGCCGGCCCCGCAGGAGGTCAGCTCGCTGTAGCTGCCGTCCTTGGCGATCTGCGCGACGTACAGGTCGAAGTCCTCGCCGGGCACCGACCAGGTGACCGTGAAGGCGATGTTGCCCTTCATACCCTTCGCGGGCTTGAAGACGAACGGCAGCCGACCGCAGCGGTCAGGGCTGCACTCCGTCCGGTCGGATGAGGTTCCGAAGAAGTCCTTGTCGTTGTCCTGCGCCTTGGGCGAGAACGTCGCGGAGAGGGTCTTGGTCTTCTTGCCGTCCAGCGTGGGCGGACCGGCCGCCTGAGCGCCGGCGTTGGCGAGGGCCACGCTTCCCAGGACCGCGATGGCAAGGACACGTCGGATGCTCATGACAGGCCTACTTGTAGGTGAACGTGTAGGTGACGGTGATCGACGGCTCGCCGGAGAAGTTGCAGACCCCGATCACGACAGGCGTGCGCTTCCTGAACGAGACCGTCATCGTCTCGGGGGTGGTGGGCAGCTCGCCATCGGCGTCGGCCTCGACGGTGCCGTCGGTGTCGCGGATGTCACCGCTCCAGTCCAGCTTGTTGTTCAGCAGGACACTCAGGGTGCCCTTGGCCGGGACGGTGAACGCCTTTGTCACCCTGGCGGTTGGCGTCACGGGGCTGCACTTGCCCTTGCCGACCGGCTCCGGGGTGTCGCTCGTGGGATCCGGAGTGGCCTGCGCCACGAAGCTCCCATGGATCGGCTTCGGCTTCGGCTTGGCCTTGGCCGCGCTGGCCGGCACGGCTGGAGCGGCCGCGACGAGGCCCACGACGCCCACCGCCGCGAGGATCCGGATCTTCATGGCGAGCTCCTGTCAGGCTGGGTGAGAGAGGAGTTCGACGTGGTCGTCGTCTCTCCTGCTCCGCCCGCTCGTGTGACTCGCCGCGCAGCGCATATACTGATGAGCCACGAACCGGTACTCACGAGGGGGTCGAGCCATGGGGCGCGGCCGTGCCAAGGCCAAGCAGACGAAAGTCGCGCGCGAGCTGAAGTACAGCACCGGGTCGCTCGACCCGGACGCGTTGCGGCGCGAGCTCGCCGCCAACACCGGGGGTGGCCTGTCAACGCGGGCGACTGACGGCGAGCACGACGACGAGGACGAAGACGACGCGGACGAGGACTAGCTCCTCAGCTCAGCGCTGACGAGGGCGGCCCCGACGGGCCGCCCTCTCCCATGCCCGCCCCCCAACTCCCCCCGTGAATGCGGGTTGGGGGGGTGGGTCGAAGGGTTAGGGGTGGGTGCCTTCGAGGACGGCGGTGCCGGTGCCGGGGATGAGCTCGCCGAGCACCCAGGACTCGACGTGGCGGGCCTTGAGCAGCGCCATCGTGCGGTCGACGTCGGCGGGCGGGACGATCGCGACCATGCCGACGCCCATGTTGAAGGTGCGCTCCATCTCGGGCTGCTCGACGCGGCCGCGGGCCTGAACCAGGTCGAAGATCGCCGGCGGGGTCCAGGACCCGCGCTGCAAGGTCGCGCTCAGGTGCGCCGGGAGCACCCGGCTGAGGTTGGCCGCGAGACCACCCCCGGTCACGTGGGAGAAGGCGTGCACGTCGGTCTCGGCGATGACCGCGAGGCAGTCCTTCGCGTAGATCTTGGTCGGCGTCAGCAGCGCCTCGCCCAGCGTGGTGCCGAGCTCCTCGATGTGGGCGTCGAGGCGCAGCCGGGCACCGTTCAGGAGCACGTGCCGCACCAGCGAGAAGCCGTTGGAGTGGACGCCGCTGGACTCCATCCCGATCACGACGTCGCCCTGCTGGACCCGTTCGGCGCCGAGGAGGGCATCGGCCTCGACCACCCCCACGCCGGTGCCGGCGATGTCGTAGTGGTCGTCGGCCATCATCCCGGGGTGCTCGGCCGTCTCGCCCCCGATCAGCGCACAGCCGGCCTTCTCGCAGCCGACGGCGATGCCGCCGACGATCTCCGCGACCCGCTCCGGGACGACCCGGCCGACCGCGATGTAGTCCTGCATGAACAGCGGTTCGGCGCCGCAGACCACGAGGTCGTCGACGACCATCCCGACAAGATCCTCACCGACCGTGTCGTGCTTGCCCATCGCCTGGGCGATGGCCAGCTTGGTGCCGACGCCGTCCGTGGAGGAGGCGAGCAGCGGCTCGCGGTACTTGCGCAGGTCCATCCGGAACAGCCCGGCAAAGCCACCGAGCCCCCCGACGACCTCCGGGCGGCTGGCGCGCTTGAGCTTGTCCTTCATCAGCTCGACCGCGCGGTCGCCCGCCTCGATGTCCACGCCGGCAGCGGCGTAACTGGTCATGGGCGCGTCAGGGCGTCGGCGCCGCCCGGTCCCGCGAGCAGCACCTCGGGCGACGGGTCGGTGCTGTTGTGCGCGACCTCGACCGGCCGCACGGTGCGGTCGATGCCCTCGAGGACGTGCTTGCCGATCAGGTCCTGCTCGGGCAGCGGAAGGGGGTAATCACCGGTGAAGCAGGCCCGGCAGAGCTTGTCGGCCGGCTGCGTCGAGGCCATCGTCAGCCCCTCCAGCGACACGAACGCGAGGGTGTCGGCCCCGATGTGGGCGCAGATCTCGTCGACGGTCAGGCCGCTGGCGATGAGCTCGGTCTTGCTCGCGAAGTCGATGCCGTAGAAGCAGGGGTCGGTCACCGGCGGGCTCGAGATGCGCACGTGCACCTCAGCGGCCCCGGCCTCGCGCAGCATCCGGATCAGGGCCCGCTGGGTGTTGCCGCGCACGATGGAGTCGTCCACGACCACCAGCCGCTTGCCCTTGATGACCTCACGGAGCGGGTTCAGCTTCAGCCGGATGCCCAGCTGCCGGATGGTCTGCGAGGGCTGGATGAAGGTGCGGCCGACGTAGCCGTTCTTCACCAGCCCCATGCCGTAGGGGATCCCGCTCTGCTCGGCGTACCCGATGGCTGCCGGCGTACCCGACTCCGGAACCGGGATGACGAGGTCGGCATCGACGGAGTGCTCGAAGGCGAGCTGACGGCCGATCTCGACCCGCGTCGAGTACACCGAGCGCCCGGCGATGGAGGTGTCGGGGCGGGCGAGGTAGACGTACTCGAACAGGCAGCCCTTCGGCGACGCCTCGGCCCAGCGGGTCGTGCGGTAGCCGTGGTCGTCGACGATGACCATCTCGCCGGGCTCCACCTCGCGGATGAAGGTCGCACCGACGATGTCCAGGGCGGCCGTCTCGCTGGCGACGACATACCCGGTCTCGAGCTTGCCGATGACCAGCGGCCGTACGCCGTGCCGGTCGCGGGTCGCGTAAAGGGTGTGCTCGTCCATGAACACCAGGCTGAAGGCGCCCTGCAGCGTCGGCAGGATCGCGCGGGCGGCCTCCTCGACCGACAGGTCCGTGGCCCGCGCGGCGATCAGGGCCGTGATGAGGTCGGAGTCGTTGGTCGCCCCCATCGCGTCCTTCTCCAGCCCGAGGTCGGAGACGCGGCGCGAGAGCTCGTGGGTGTTCGTGAGGTTGCCGTTGTGGCCCAGCGCCAGCGAGCCGCCCGTGGGCAGGTTGCGGAAGGACGGCTGGGCGTTCTCCCACGTGCACGACCCCGTGGTGCTGTAGCGGCAGTGGCCGATCGCGAGGTGCCCGCGCATGGACCCGAGGATCGACTCGTCGAAGACCTGGGCGACCAGCCCGAGCTCCTTGTAGACGACCGTGGCGGCGCCGTCACTGACGGCCATGCCGCACGCCTCCTGCCCGCGGTGCTGGAGGGCGTACAGGCCGTAGTACGTCAGCTTCGCGACGTCCTCCCCCGGAGCCCAGACGCCGAAGACGCCGCACTCCTCGCCGATGGGCTTCTCTACCGGGTCTTCAGCAACAGGGCTGACGGCCACGTCAAGGCTCCTCAGGGAGGGTGGGGACGGCCTGCTCAGCATACCGGCGGGGATCGTCGGCACCGTGGTCCGTCGACGCAGCCGACCCGCCCCGGCTGTCCGCGAGGCCCGTCGCCGCTGTCGACTGGGTGAAGTCAGGCTCACGGTGCAGGAACGGCTCATCTAGTGTCGAACCTTGCATTTCGACCTCGGGGGGGAAGCCGGATTCGGGAGCCCCTGTGCGCGTACGTGTCGATGGCAAGCACTTCGCCGTGGGCGAGAGCCGGTTCCCTTTCCGCGGGGTGACCTACGGGACGTTCGCGCCGCGCGAGGACGACGGCGCGCGGTTCCCGGACACCGACCAGGTCAAGCGGGACTTCCACGCGATCGCGGAGGCCGGCTTCACGGTCGTGCGCACCTACACCGCACCTCCGGACGACGTCCTGGAGTTGGCCGGGTCGTGCGACCTCAAGGTGCTCGCCGGCGCGTTCTGGCCGGACTGGCGCTACCTCACCGGCACCAGCAGGCGGGCAGCCCGGCGCGTGGTCGCCGGAGCACGCGCCGAGGTCGCCGCGCAGGCCCGCCGGCTCGCCGGCCGCGACGAGGTCCTTGGGATCAGCCTTGCGAACGAGGTACCGGCCGACGTGCTGCGCTGGTACGGCACGGAGCGGATCGCCCGGGTCATCGACGAGCTCGCCGACGTCGTGCGCGAGCACGACCCCGAGCTGCTGGTGACCTACGCGAACTACCCGACGGCCGAGTACCTGCCGCTGCCC
>JBHEMB010000537.1:0-29382 GCA_046262855.1 Mycobacteriales bacterium
CGGCGCACTCCACCTCCAGGCCCTCCTCCCACCAGCGGGCCAGCTGACCGACGACCTGCCGTACGACGTTTGCCGTGAGCTCGGGCATCAGCCCTGACCGGTTCGCGGTGTCCAGCCAGGCGCCCGGCAGGGCGAGAGACGTGCCCACCTTCCGTCGTACCAAGGCCTCGACACGAGGCGGCCCCTCCGTGACGGGGACGACCGGCTGGTAGTGCACGACCAGACCGTCGCCGAGGATCGCCCGGCGCAGCTCGAGGACGTCGCGCAGCCGACGGGTGGCGGGGTCGTCGAGTGCCGGGTCGTAGGCCGCGACGAACCCACCGCGCCGCTTGGCCCGTGACATCGCGAGGTCCGCCTGCTGGAGCACCTGGTCGGACCCGCCGGCCTGGGGAACGGCCGTCCCCACGCTGATGGTGATCGGCACCGACAGGCCGACGACCTCGAAGGTGCCGGTGCACTCACGGACGGCGTCGTGGATGATGTCGGCGCTCTCCTCCTCGTCGTCGGCTTGCACCAGCGCCGCGAACTCGTCCGAACCGATCCGCGCGACCGGGGTCAGCGGCGGCAGCGACGCGCACAACCGGGCCGCGAGGCTCGCGAGCACGACGTCACCGACGGTGTGACCGAAGCCGTCGTTGACCAGCCGGAAGCCGTCCATGTCGAAGACCGCCACCAGTGCGCTCCGGTCCAGCGGGGTCTCACGCAGCACCTCGAGGAAACCGCGCCGGTTGAGCAGCCCCGTGAGCTGGTCCTCCCGGGCGAGCGCCGTGGCCTGCAGGCGGGTCCGCTCGACGTCCTCGAGCAGCAGGGCGTTGGCGACGGTCAAGGCGACCACCCGCGCGATCTGCTGGATGAACGCCAGGTCGTCCTCGTCGAACACGGGTGAGCCCTCGCCACGGGCGACGACGAGCGCACCTAGGCACTCACCCCTGCTCAGCAGCGGCGCCGCCGCCATGCTCGTCATCGAGAACTCCCGGACGGGGTCTTGGAAGCGCTCGTCGAGGCCCAGGAGCAGCTCGCCCACGCCGTCGGGGCCGACCAGGATCGGCTCGCCGTCGCGGACGACGGCATGCAGCACGCTGCTGTCCGGGCAGCGCTCTCCGACGACCTCCCGCAGGTAGTCGGAGATGTCCAGGCCCTCGTAGCCGAAGGCGGCGAGCTGCAGACCGTCCTGTTGGCAGCGGCAGATGCCTGCCACGCCGTCGAGCAGTGCCGCCGTCGTGATCGTGGCCGCCCGCAGCAGCGTTGCCAGGTCGTGCTCGGCGGCGTTCAGAGCCTCGTGCAGCGCCACGAGAGCGCGCGCCCGCACGACGTCGTCGCGAACAATCGGCATCGAAGTCCTCCGTGACCCCCTGACCGAGAGTAACGACTACGTGCCAGTTTGTGCGCGTCTCACCCGTTCGGCGTAGCGGGCTCAGCCCGCGTGCACCTCAGCGGACGCCTCGGGCGACGTGCCGGCCGGTGCTTCGGGGGCCGAAGCGGGCTCGGGCGCATCGTTCTGGCGTGCCTCGGCGGGCGGTGCCGCAGGGGCGGGCGCCTCAGCGGGCGGTGCCGCAGCGGCGGCCGCCTCGGTCGCGGGTGCACTCGAGGCGGGCGCTTCCGTGGCCGGGGTGGCCTCGGGGGTCGGACTGTCCGAGCCGCCCTCGCTCGACTCCGCGCGCTCGGGCCGCGGGCCGCGGTCGCGATCGCGGCCGCGGTTGCGCCGGTTGCTCTTGGGCGGCCGCGGCGTGCGGTCGCCCGCGAGGTCGCGCAACGGCACCGTCATGTCCATCGCACCAGCGAGTGCGTACTCCTGCACCAGCAGCTCCAGCGCCGGGATGTCGTCCTGCGACGCCGTCGCGATCTTGCTCTCCGCCGTGCCGCGCAGCTCCGAGAGCCGCGCCAGCCGCTGGGGCGCCGTGTCCCCCGGGTGCAGCAGCAGGACCGCGTGGGCCACGCAGGCCGCCGTACCGGAGACCGTGGTCACGGACTCCCGCAGCAGGGCCAGGTCAGCGAGGCACGGCGCGCAGTAGGTGCTCATGCGGGTAAACGCTACGCGAGCGCCGCGCGGGCTTTTGTCATGCGGACGTGCCACCGTGGGCACATGGCCCTCGACCTGCTCGGACTGCGCACTGTCATCCACCCCGTCACGGACCTCGCGCCCGCCAAGCAGTGGTGGACGTCGCTGCTGGGCTTCGGCCCCTACTTCGACGAGCCGTTCTACGTCGGCTTCGAGGTGGCGGGCTACGAGCTCGGCCTGCTCCCGGGCAGCAACCCGGCGGACGGAGCCCTCACCTACTGGGGTGTCACCGACTGCCAGGAAGCCATGGACGCGGCGATCGCGCTCGGCGCCACCGTCCACGTCCCGGCCAACGAGGTCGGTGAGGGCATCGTCACGGGGACCGTCAAGACCCCCGACGGCGGCATCGTCGGCTTCATCGTCAACCCGCACTTCCAGGGTCACTAGCCGGTGCGGGAAGGCCCTCGGGACACCCCGCGCGACACGTGGGCAGCCCGCACTGGGCAGCCGAAGGACAGCGACATGTCACCCGGACGGCCCTGTGGGAGATGGGCCGTTCGGCCGAAGCACCACACATGAGCGCCGACCGGGAAGACCGCCTGCACGCAGCCGTGTGGGCCTTCCACGCGGCGGTGCAACGCCGCGACGGCATCGAGGCGCGGCTGCGCCGGGGCGAGCTCGACGCGGACCTGCAGGACCGCAGCCTCTCCGCGGCAGAGGCCGTCGTGGAGGCGCGCATCGCGCTCTACCGCCTGCTGATCAGCGAGGGCTGGGTCCCGCCGCAGACCATCGTCCAGGACATGGAGTACGACGACCAGGTCCTGAGAGAAGCCTCCCTCGAGACCCTCGTGGAGCCGTAGCCGTAGCCGTTTCCGGCCGGCTGTCGTCCAGGTGACACCTGTCGAATGAGCTTGACCGCGACCATCAGCGGGTCTACTCAGGCAATGTCGTCACAGGCCGAGGGGGGCTCATGCGCAAGACGTACCAGATCTTCGCGTTCCTGATCGCGACCGAGGTCGTGATCCAGGCAGCCGCGATCGCCTACGCACTCGCCGGGCTCGGCAAGTGGGTCGAGGACGACGGGGGTGTGCTCAACAAGGCGGTGCCCGATGCCGACGACGGCCCGGACTTCCGAGGCGTGGGCGGCTTCGAGCTGCACGGCATCAACGGGATGATGATCATTCCGCTGATCACGCTGCTGTTCCTCATCATCTCCTTCTTCGCCAAGCTGCCGGGCGCCTCGAAGCGGGCCGGCCTCATCGCGCTGCTCGTGATCGCGCAGGTCGTCCTCGGCCTCACGTCGCACAGCGTGCCGCTGCTGGCGGCGCTGCACGCGATCAACGGGTTCGTGCTGTTCTCACTGGCCGTCATGACCGGTGTGAAAGCCGGCAAGTCGGCACCGGTCGTCACGTCGCCGGCCGCCGAGCCCGTCATCGTCTGACACGTGCTGGCCGAACGCCGCCGACTCCTCATCGCACTCGGTGCGACCCTCGCGCTGCTCGCACCGCTCGGGTACTTCTGGCAGGCGAGCCTGCTGCCCGACTCCTACTCGGCGGCGGACATGGGCTACCTCGACACCGGCGGCGGTGCGGCCGTGATGCCCATGCATCACGGCAGGAGCGTGTCCGACCTCAGGACCGATCCGGCGCGCACGGCCGACGTCACGGTCGACCTGACCGCGCGCAACCAGCGCTTCCACCTGGCGACCGGTGAGGAGGTCGACGGCTACACCGTCAACGGCACCTCCCCTGGTCCGGTGATCCGTGCGGTGGAGGGACAGCTCATCGAGGTGCAGCTGCGCAATGCCTCCGTCCCCGGGGGCGTGACGCTGCACTGGCACGGGGTCGACGTCCCCAATGCCGAAGACGGCGTCGCCGGCGTCACGCAGGACGCCGTACCAGTCGGGGGGTCGTTCACCTACCGCTTCGTCGCCGACCACGCCGGGACCTACTGGTATCACTCGCACCAGGTCTCACACTCCCAGGTGCAGCGCGGCCTGCTCGGCGCCCTCGTCGTCACCCCGCGCCGACCACTCCCGGTCCAGGACGAGCTAGCCCTGGTGCACGTGTACGACGGGAAGGTGACCGTCAACGGTCACGTCGCCCAGCAGTCCGTGCCGGCCGAGCCGGGGGCCAGGGTGCGGGTCCGGGTCATCGACACCGACAACGGGTCGCTGCACGCCTGGGCCACGACGCCGTACCAGCTGGTGTCCGTCGACGGCCGCGACGTTCATGACCCGACCACCGTCACTGACTCGGTGCTCGTCACTGCAGGTGGCCGAGTGGACCTCGAGCTGACCATGCCGGCCGACGGCAGTCCGGTCCGGCTGGAGCTGGGTGGCGCCGCCGCACTCGTCCTCGGCAGGGGTGAGCCGCCGGTGCCGGCGCAGCCGCCGCGGGACGTGGACCTGCTCCGCTACGGGTCACCCGCCCCGCTCGGGCTGGACCCGGCTCGTGCCACGCGGCACTTCACGTACTCGATCGGCCGGCGCCCCGGTTTCATGGACGGCAAGCCCGGGTTCTGGTGGTCGATCAACGGTCATCTGTTTCCCGACGTACCGATGTTCGTCGTCAGCGACGGTGACGTCGTGGTGATGACGATCCGCAACCACAGCGGCGCGACACATCCGATGCACCTGCACGGCCACCACGCCGTCGTCCTGTCACGCAACGGGCGGAAGGCAACGGGCAGTCCGTGGTGGGTGGACTCGCTGGAGGTGCCCAGCGGCTCGACGTACGAGATCGCCTTCGTGGCAGACAATCCGGGGATCTGGATGGATCACTGCCACAACCTGCCGCACGCTTCGCAGGGGCTTGTCACGCACCTGATGTACGACGGCGTCACCGAGCCCTTCCGGGTCGGCGGAAAGGCGGACAACGCCCCGGAGTAGCGGGCTCAGTGCTGAGCTGCTCCCGGTCGGACCAGTGCAGCGACCAGCACGAGGGCCACCAGCAGGAAGACCGCCGAGCCGGCGAAGGCATGGGTGGCGCCCACCACGAACGCGTGGGCAGGCGAGCCCCCTGCGTGCTTGGTGGCCGATCCGGCGACGGTGACCAGCACCGCGACACCGAGAGCGCCGCCGAGCTGCTGCGTGACGTTGACCAGCCCCGAGGCCGCGCCGGCGTCCTGCGGCGGCACACCGGCCAGCGCCGCCGAGGTGAGCGGGACGAACGACAGCCCGTTGCCGATCGCGAAGAAGATCAGGCATCCGAAGACATGCGCGTACGACGAGTGCTCACCCAGGCCCGAGGCCAGCAGGAAGCCGGTGGCGGCCAGTGCCACACCCCCCAGCATCAGCAGCCGGGCGGGAATCCGGTGGGACAGCCGGGAGGTGAGCTGGGACACGACGAACACCGTCGTCGGCATCGGCAGGAACGCGAAGCCGGCCTTCAACGCGCTGTAGTGCAGCACCTCCTGCAGGTACTGGGTCAGGAAGAAGAACATCCCGAACATCCCCGCGAACAGCAGACCACGTGCCACGTTGGCACTGGTGCGGCTGCGGTCGGCCAGCAGCCGCAGCGGTGTGATCGGCTCCGCCGCGCTGAGCTCGACCCTGACGAAGGACCCGAGCAGCAGCACGCCGGCGGCGAACGACCCGACGGTCCAGAGGTCGCTCCAGCCCTCGGTGGCGGCCCGCACGAAGCCGTAGACGAGCAGTCCCATCCCGCCGGTGGAGGTGAGCGCACCCGCGATGTCGAAGCGGCCTGAGTGCGGCTCGGTCTCGGGCAGCAGCGCACGGCCGGCCACCACGACGGCGATCCCGATCGGGACGTTGACGAACATCACCCAGCGCCAGGACGCCCACTCGGTGAGCATGCCGCCGAGGATGAGACCGAGGGCGCCGCCGGAGACGGACACCGCGGTGAACAGCGCGATGGCCCGCAGCCGTTGCCTGCCCTCGGGGAACATCGTGGTCATCAGCGCGAGCGAGGACGGCGCGGCGAGGGCGCCGCCGATCCCCTGCAGCGCGCGCGCGGCGAGCAGGAAGCCGCTCGACGTCGCGAAGCCGCCCAGCAACGAGGCCACGGTGAAGACGACCACACCCGCGACGAAGGTCTTGCGCCGACCCATCAGGTCACCGGCGCGGGCACCGAGCAGCAGCAGGCCGCCGAAGGTGAGGGTGTAGGCGTTCAGGACCCACGACAGGCCGGCCGGAGAGAACCCCAGCGCGTCCTTCATCTTCGGCAGCGCGACGTTCACGATGGTCGCGTCGAGCACGACCATCAGCTGGCACATCAGGATGACGGCCAGGACGAGGTTCTCGTGGCTCACCCTGCGCCGGCGCGAAGCCGGCCGCTCAGGGAGCGCGGGAGTGGTGAGCTCAGGGGACAGTGCAGACATGGGACGCCTTCCCGGCGTAGAGTTGTTCAGAAGCGGAAGGAACCTCCGTCTACGATACGGAGGTAGCCTCCGGTTTGCAAGCGACTTTCTCGGGAGGGAGGACGGCAGTGACCATCGAGCACGCTCGGCCCATGCGGGCCGACGCGCGACGCAACTACGAGCGCCTCGTCACCGCCGCCCGTGAGGTCCTCACCGAGCGGGGCAGCGAGGCCGCGATGGAGGAGATCGCCAAGCGCGCCGACGTCGGGGTCGGCACGCTCTACCGGCACTTCCCCCGCCGCATCGACCTGATCGAGGCGGTCTACCGCGAGGACGTGGACGGCATCGTTGCTCTCGCGGCCGAGGTCGCCGAGCGCCACGAGCCGTGGGACGCCCTCGTCGCCTGGCTGCACGGCTTCCTGAGGTACGCCGAGTCCAAGCGCACCTTCCTCACTGAGCTTCACGAGGCCTTCGAGAAGTGCCCCGACCTGGCAGTGACCTCCCGCGAACGGATCGGGACGGCCGTCGGCCAGGTGCTCGCGCGCGCCCAGGAAGCCGGTGTCGTGCGCCCCGACCTCGACCAGGCCGACCTCATGCAGCTCGTCGGCGGGATGTGCATGGCCCGCAATGCGACGGCGACCCAGAACGAGCGGCTGCTCGCCCTCGTGCTCGACGGCATCAAGACCCAGCCATGAGCGACTGGAACGCACAGATCATCGAGGAGTTCCGCAGCAACGAGGGCCGCGTAGGCGGGCCCTTCGCCGGGGCGCCGCTGCTGCTGCTGCACCACGTCGGCCGCAAGAGCGGCAAGGAGTACGTCTCGCCGATGATGTACCAGGCCGGCCCTGGCGACACGGTGTACGTCTTCGCCTCCAAGGGCGGTGCCCCCGAGCACCCGAAGTGGTACCTCAACGCCGTAGCCGCTCGGAAGGCGCGCGTCGACATCGGCACCCAGACGTTCGAGGTGTCCGTCGAGGAGGTCACCGGCGACGAGCGCGACACCGTCTATCGACGGCAGGCCGCGGCCTACCCCGGTTTCGCCGAGTACGAGGAGAAGACGGCTGGCGTCCGGGTGATCCCCGTGCTCGCCCTGACCAGGATCTGATCCGTCAGCTGAGCGGCGTCACGGCCGTCTGCAGGGGCGCGAGCACGTTCGGCGCGTAGCTGCTGATGACGTTCGTCGGCCTACGCATCGGCACGCTGTAGCGCCACTGCTGGCCGTCGATCTCGTCGACCGGTGCGCCCAGGGTGGCGTTGTCACTGTCGTGCGTCACGAGGAAGTGCAGCCCATGGCTGCCGTAGGCACCCTGGAACGGCGTCCTGCCGTGCGCCGGGTCGCAGACCAACGCGCCGTAGGGCTTGCCGTTCGCGGCGACGTATCCCGCTCGCACCCGCTTGTCGGTCGAGGCCTCCCCCGGCCACGGCCGCTGCACCGGATCGTCGCCGGTGCCGTCGTCGAAGCAGGCGTCGTCGCGGTAGTAGGGCACCACCGTCGGGGTCGCGAGCGACGTGGCGCCCTTGAACTCGAAGGCGTAGATGAGTCCGCCATTGGCGCCGCGACCCGCGACCTCCTCGGGTCGGTCGATGGCTGACGGGAGGTCGAAGGTCGGGTCCGGGAGGTCGAAGTACGCCGGCTCACCGTTGGGCAGGTCGCTGACCTGCCCGACGTCGTCGTTCACCCCGTCAATGGCCACCCCGCCCGGCTTCTCGAGGTTGTAGTACGTGCCGACGGCTGACTTGTTGTAGTCCCAGGACGTGTAGAGCCCGTCGGGCGGGATCGGGTGCACGCGCACGCGGTACCGGTAGCTGTCGGCGTCGCGGTAGTACGTCTCGGTCTTCGTCACGTTCGTCCCGGAGTCGGCACCCCAGATCTCGCGGATGGCGCGCACCGGACCCTGCCGCCAGCCGAGCAGGATCGCGTTGGCCTCCCAGTTGACCTGCTCGTCTTCGAAGCCCACCAGCGACACCGCCGAGTCCGGGCTCTGCTGGAAGGCCCGGCCCTTCCAGCGATCGATGAGGTCCGGCCCGTATCCCTTGCCCGACGGACGCGCGACCTGGAAGCCGCGCACCATCCAGCGTCCGCTCGCCGTGAGCCGGTACGTCGGAGTGCTGACCGTCATCCCGTCGCGCGCGAACCGGTCCTTGCTGGACCGCACCTTGCCGTTCGGGTCGCAGACCGTCCCCGGGATGTTGGGCCCGTAGCCGCTGTTGCTCGAGCCGAGCTGGAACGGGCTGCCGCTCGGGAACGAGCCCCGGTCGATCCACTGGTCAGCGTCCTGTGAGCGCACCATCTGCACGGGGGCGGTCCGGGCGCTGAACGACGACCCGCGCGGCGTGCGGAACAGGTACGTCCACCGCACCCGTGACGGCTCGAGAGGGTCCACCACGGCGACGGCCTGGCCGTTGCCGGCGCCCCTCGGAGCCGGCGTACCAGCCGGTGCCCGAAGGCCGGAATCCCTTGCCTGCAAGGCGATCTCGTCGTCGTCGTCGAGACCCGCAACCGGGTCGGCCATCGCGTGCACGTAGTCGGAGAGGGTCTCCTGCGGGCCGGGGGTGACGAAGCCCTGCTTCACTCCGGCCCTGACCTCGGCCTCGTTCCGGGCGTAGCGCGCCGAGCACTGCCCGAACATCTTCTTCCATGCCTCCTGCCCGACGCTGTGCCTCGTCGGGCCCCAGGCGTAGGAGAGCTCCTGGTCGGTGCCGGAGTAGACGCCGAAGTCACTGCGCGCGTTGGCGAGGAAGTAGGGGAAGCGCTCGTCGACCTGCACGGGCACCTCGCGCCAGCGCGACCCGGTCCAGGAGTAGGCCGCGATCTGGTCGACGGGGACACCGGTCTTGACCACCGGCAGGATGCGACCGTTGTGCGCGCTGCGGACAGCGAACCCGCCGGGCAGCTGGGAGCTGTACTCCGCCGTCGCGCCGCTCGGATAGGGCTGCGCCACGCCGCTCGCCGCGGGTGCGCTCCACGCGGGGAGCTGGTTGCCGGTGAGGATCACCGGCGCCGCATCGCGCGCAACCGGTGTGACCGGCGCGGCGGTCGCGGGAAGCGTCGCGACGGCGAGCGCGCCGACACCGAGGCCGAGCAGGGCAGCGCGCACGCGCATCGGGGGGCTCCTTGTCGCTTCTTGCCTGCCGGATTCGACACGTCCGCCGCATGTCCTGCCGTGGCCCCGCTGGCATGCTGCCCTGGTGACTGCCCCCGCCCCTGACAGCCTCCCCACGACGGCCGCCGGCTGGGCGCTGAACCCCCCGCCAGGCTGGCCGACGCCACCCTCCGACTGGACCCCGCCGACCGGCTGGTCACCGGACCCGGCGTGGCCCAAGCCACCGCGCGGCTGGCACACCTGGCTGCCCGGCAGGCCAGAACGGGACGAGCCGCCGGCCGCCGTACCCTCCCGGGATCTCACCTGGGCCGAGCCGCTGGGGAGCCCGGCTGCCGACCCGCTGACCCGACGACGCACCAAGCAGGAGCTGCTCGTCGCGCTGTCCGTGTTTCCGCTGCCGGCGGTGCTCACCGCAGTGGTGCTGCTGATCCGCAGCGCTGTCGAAGGCACCGGTCCCGACCAGATCAACGACGTCCTGCCGGACCACCCGGCGCTGAGCAGCGTCCTCGGGGGCCTGCTCTACGCGGCGAGCGGGTCCGCGGCACTGCTCGTGCTGTTCCTGCTCACCGTCAGCGGCATCACCCTGCGCAGCCTCGGGTTCACCCGCAAAGGCCTCGGCGCGGACGCAGCCTTCGGACTCGGGATCGTGTTCGCGGGCTTCGGCATCGCGCTCGCGCTCACATTGCTCGTCGTCTCGGTCTTCGGCGAGGACGGCGTCCCCGGCGCGGTCCACACGGACAACGAGCACTTCCCGGCAGTGTTCCTGATCCAGGGGTACGTCATCTCGTTGGTGACCGCGCTCGTCGAGGAGTCCGTGATGAGCGCGTACCTGCTGACCCGGCTCGGGCAGCTCGGCTGGACGCCGCGCAAGGCCCTCTGGGTGAGCATGGCCATCCGGACCAGCTACCACGCCTACTACGGCATCGGGTTCCTGTTCACCGTGCCGGTCGGCTACCTGCTGACCAGGTCATTCCAGCGCCGCCGGCGGCTGGTCCGGACCGTCGGGGCGCACGCGGCCTACGACGCCAGCCTCTTCACGCTGGCCATCCTCAGCAGCTAAGGCCACGGCCCCGGCCGTGCGATCCCCAGCTCCCTCATGATCATCGTGTCGCCCCACGCGCCATAAGTGGCTCCCTGCCTCCACTTTGATCATGAAAGCCGTGGCCCGTCATGATCAAAGTGGAGGCGGGCGGCCGGATCTGGCTGCGGGGGCGACACGATGATCTTCGGGAGCCCCGCAGGACGCTGGGCACCACCCGATCGCCGGGTACCGCCGAAGGACGTCCTGACCGCTAGCGCAGGGAGTTGGCGGTCTGCGCCCCCGCCTCGTGCGCGGTCATCTGGTCCCCGAGCGCCCGCAGTCCGCTGAGCAGCTCGCGGCGCTCCCGAGGGGTGCACATGTCGATCGCCTCGCGCAGCCCCTGCCGGCGCAGGTCGCGCACCTGGCGCACGATCCGCCGCCCGCTGCTCGTCACCTGCAGGAACACCTCGCGCCGGTCGGCGGCGCCGGTCTCCCGGGAGATGAGGTCCGCGGCCACGAGCCGGTCGCACAGCCGGGTCGCCGACGACGGGATCGCGCCCAGCTCGTCGGCGAGCGTGGTGAGGTTCATCGGCCCGCGCTCGTGCAGCACGAGCAGGGCCTGCAGCTGCGACGTGGAGACCCGCTGGCCGGCCTTCGCACTGGCCCGGGTTGCGAGCAGCAGGATCGGGCGCAGCGCGTCGTCCACGGCTGCTGCAAAGTCCTGGGGCTCGGGTCCGAGGTGTCGAGAGGCGGCCATCAGGACATCAGTGTGTCAGGGGACGTCAAGTCCCGACAGGAGGCAGACGGTGGAGACTGCGCTCACCTCGCTGCTCGAAGCCAGCCCCGGCCACAGGGTGGCCCTCGACCTGCTCCAGCAGCTGGAGCCATGGCTGGACGCGCCGGCCGAGCTCTGGCTGGCCGACTACCGGCAGACCCGGCTGATCGCCCTGCGCAGCGGCAAGGAGCTGGCGGTCGACGACTCCTGGGTGGGCCGCTGCTTCGCCGCGCAGACCACCGTCGTGGACGGGGACCGGACCGCCGTACCCGTGACGACGCGTGGCAACCGGATGGGTGCTCTGACGGTCGACGCGACGGGTGTCGACACCGTCTCGCTGATCCGTGTCTGCGCCTTGCTGGCCCAGGCGATCAGCTCCATCGGACCAGCGACCAGTGTCTATGAGACCACCCGTCGCCCGCAGCCGATGACCGTCGCTGCCGAGCTGCAGTGGGCGCTGCTGCCCGGCCAGTCGTACGCAGACGACGACATCACCATGGCCGCGCTGCTCGAGCCGGCGTACTCGATCGCGGGCGACTGCTACGACTGGTCGCGCGATCACGGGCTCGTGCACGTGGCGGTCCTGGACGGGACCGGCCGCGGCGTACCCGCAGCGCTGGCTGCCACCCTGGCCGTCGGTGCCCTGAGGAACGCCCGGTACACCGGCGCGTCGCTCGCCGACCAGGCGGCGCTCGCCGACCAGGCCGTCTACGCGCATCACGGCGGCGAGGTCTTCACCTCTGCGCTGCTGCTGCAACTGGATACCAACACGGGCGAAGCCCGCATCGTCGACGCCGGCTCACCGCTGCTGATGCGGTGGCGCGACGGGCGGGCCCAGCACATCGAGCTCGACCCGCAGCTGCCACTGGGGATGTTCGAGGAGACCCTGTACGACGAGCAGGTGGTCGACCTCCGTCCGGGTGACCGGCTGCTCGCGGTGAGCAACGGCGTGCACGGCACGGCCGGCGACGCCGGGCCTGCCGGCCTCGAGCGGATCCTCAGCGAGAGCCGGCTGCTGTCGCCCGCCGAGGTCTGCCGACACGTGCTGCGGCAAGTCCGCGGCGGCTGGGGCGACGAGGGTCCGGCCGACGACGCGGTCGTGCTCTGCCTGGACTGGCACCCAGGTTTGAGCCGCACCTGAGCGGTGACGTTCCGGACATGCCTCAGAGAGCATGGAGCAACAAGCGCGAGCGGCAGTACGAGCACATCAAGGAGGGTCTCGAGGAGCGCGGGCGCCCCGAGGACGTCGCCGAGGAGATTGCCGCGCGGACCGTCAACAAGGAGCGCGCACGCGCCGGCGAGGCCAAGGAAGCGTCCACGACCTCGACCCGCGACATCAGCAGCGGGCGGCGCGGCGGCCTCCGGTCGCACCGCGGCGCGGGCGGTCGCACGAAGGCGCAGCTGTACGCCGAAGCGCGCAAGAAGAACGTCCACGGCCGCTCGACCATGACCAAGGCCGAGCTCGAGAAGGCCGTCTCCTAGATCGTCGTCAGGGCTTGCCCGGCCAGGTGCCGGTCGCCTTCTCGAAGCCGCGGGCTCCGGCGCGGTCCACGACCGCGCGGGTGCCGCGCAGTACCGCGCCTTGCAGCGCCGCCGCAGCGGCCACCTCACCCCAGCCGGCGTCCTTCTTCGTCGCACCCGGGACCTCGTGCTCGCGCGACGCGAGGGCCCAGAGCTTGCGGAAGAGCAGGTTCGCAAGGACCCCGGCCAGCAAGCCGAAGAGCAGCCCGAAAGGCTTGTAGAGGAACCTCATCCGCGTCGCCGCTTCACGACGAGAGCGACGATGACCGCAAGACCGGCTGCCATCGGCACAGCGAGGGGCTTGAGGGCCACGACCTTCGCCCGCACCTTGCTCTTCACATCGAGCTTCTCCGCCAGCGCGTCCACCGACGCGGCCAGCTCCGCCCGGTGCTGCGCGATCTCGTGGCGCAGCTCGATGACCGACGCGTCGGCGCTGGTGACCGGGCTCATCGCTTCAGCGCCGCGAGGTCGAGCTTCACTCCGCGCAGGGCCTCTTCGGGTAACGGCGGCACAGCTGCCGTGATCTCCTTCTTGCCGACCAGGGCCGCGACCCCGGCAAGGACGAACAGCGCTCCAGCGACGATCACAGCGGCAGCCCAGGCCGGCAACACGACCGCGAGCCCGAGGACGGCGGCCGCCACGAGGGCGCCGAGGCCCAGGACCGCGAACAGCGCCCCGCCGCCCAGCAGGCCCGCGCCGATGCCGGCGTACCTTCCCTTGCGGGCCATCTCGAGCTGAGCCAGTCGGAGCTCGTCGCGGACAAGGGTGCTGGTCTCCGCGGTGATGCGCGCGACCAGCTCGCCGATCGTGGCGTCTTCGGAGAGCGTGCGGGTCATGCTTGCCTCCAAGGCGGGGAGAGCGTCTCGCTCCTCGTCTACCCGCGTCCCCCAGCACCAATCGACCTCGCTCAGCGGCCTTGCCTCCCGGGCGCCAGGCGGCGCTCCAGGTCGGCGTTCTCTTCCTCCAGCTGCATCACCATGGCTACCCCTGCCAGGTTGAGGCCGGCCGCCAGCAGCTCGCTGATGCGACGCAGCCGGTCGAGGTCGTCATGGGAGTAGCGACGGGTGCCACCTTCGGTGCGCGCCGGCTCGAGCAGCCCACGGTCCTCGTACATCCGCAGGCTCTGCGGCGCCATCCCCACCAGCTCAGCGGCGACGGAGATGCCGAACAGTCCCTGGCTGGGGTCGTCCTCTCTCATTCTCAACCTCCGCTTGCATGGTTTCCACCTCGTTGGGTAAAAGAAACATACATCGCTCATGTGAGGTTCCTGGGCGGTCCGGATCCTCAGATGGGCGACACCCACCGTCCCTACTACCTCTGAGGAGCTGACAATGCTCATGCGAACGGACCCGTTCCGCGACATCGACCGCCTTACGCAGAACCTGCTCGGCAGCCTCGGCACCGCCACCCGGCCGGCCACCATGCCGCTGGACGCCTGGCGCTCCGGCGACGAGTTCGTCGTCGAGCTCGACCTTCCTGGCGTCGACCCCTCCAGCATCGACGTCGACGTCGAGCGCAACGTCCTCACGGTGCGCGCGGAGCGCCCGCTCAGGGCGAACGACGCCGAGCTGCTCAGCGCCGAGCGCCCACGCGGTGTCTTCTCGCGCCAGCTCTTCCTGGGCGAAGCGCTCGACACCGACCGCGTGGCCGCCAGCTACCAGCAGGGCGTGCTGACGTTGCGCATCCCGGTGGCTGAGAAGGCCAAGCCGCGCAAGGTCGAGGTGGTCCAGGGCGCCGGAAAGGATGACGCGTTCAGCATCACGGCCTGAGCGTCATCGGGGCCGAAGCGGGTAGGCAGCTGCCATGCCGACAAGCGGTCCGGACGCCGTCGTCATCGGCTCGGGACCCAACGGCCTGGTCGCGGCGAACGTCCTCGCTGATGCCGGCTGGGACGTCCTCGTTCTCGAGGAGCAGCCCGTCCTCGGCGGTGCAGTGCAGAGCGCCGAGGTCGCGGCCCCCGGGTACGTCTCCGACGTCTTCAGCTCGTTCTACCCGCTCGGCCTCGGCTCGCCCGTGATGGTCGGCCTCCGGTTGGAGGAGCACGGGCTGCGCTGGCGGCATGCGCCGGCAGTGCTCGCCCACCCACTCCTCGACGGGCGGACGGCCGTGCTCTCGCGGGACCTGGACAGCACGACCGAGTCGGTGGCCGCCTTCGACGCGCGCGACGGCGAGGCCTGGCGCACGGTCTTCGAGCAGTGGCAGGCCTTGCAGCCGCGCGTCGTCGAGGCGCTCATGACACCGTTCCCGCCCCTGCGCGCGGCCGCCGGCCTCGCCCGCCGCCTGGGCGCCCATGACCTGCTGAGGTTCGCGCGGTTCGCGACCCTGTCGGTCCGGAGGTACTCCGAAGAGCAGTTCCACGGAGAGGGCGCCGGGCTGCTGCTGGCCGGCAACGCGATGCACACCGACCTCGCACCGGAGGCGCCAGGCAGCGCGCTGTTCGGCTGGCTGCTCGCGATGCTCGGGCAGGACGTCGGCTTCCCTGTGCCGGAGGGCGGTGCGGGCGAGCTCACCAACGCCCTGGTCCGTCGACTGCAGAGCCGAGGCGGCCGCGTGGAGAGCGGTACGGCGGTGACGCGCGTGCTCGTCGAGGACGGCCGCGCTTCCGGCGTACGGCTCGCTGACGGTCGCGTCGAGAGGACGCGGTTCGTCCTTGCCGACGTGTCGGCGCCGGCGCTCTACCTGGAGCTGCTCGAGGACATCCCGGCCCGGTTGCGCCGAGATCTCGAGGCCTTCGAGTGGGACGATGCGACGGTCAAGGTGGACTGGGCGCTGGGTGGGCCGGTGCCATGGAAGAACGAGGGCGTCGCGGGCGCGGGGACCGTGCACCTCGCCGGCGGCCTCGACGAGATCTCGGCCTTCGGGCAGCAGCTCGGGACCGGCTACATCCCCGCCGAGCCGTTCCTGCTGTTCGGGCAGATGACGACTGCTGATCCTTCGCGCTCGCCTGCCGGGACGGAGTCGGCGTGGGCCTACACGCATGTCCCGCGCGAGCCGCGCGGCGATGCAGGCGGCGAGCTCATGGGCGACTGGTCCGACCCACGCCAGCAGGAGCTGTTCCTCGACAGGGTCGAGCGTCGCGTGGAGCAGTTCGCTCCGGGCTTCAGGGACCTCGTGGTCGGACGGCACGTCATGTTTCCCCCGGACCTGCAGGCTGCGGACGCGAACCTGCGGGGAGGTGCGCTGAACGGCGGGACCAGCGGCCTCCACCAGCAGCTACTGCTCCGGCCGACGCCGTCGTCACTGGGTCGTCCTGAGACCTTCGTCCAGGGGCTCTACCTGGCCTCCGCCTCCGCCCATCCCGGCGGCGGCGTGCACGGTGCGTGTGGTGCGAACGCGGCTCGCGCCGCGCTTCGCGCCGGTACGACGGGACGGCTGGCGCTGGCTGCTACGCGGGCGCTGTCCGGCCGGCCTGTTCCCGCGTCTTCTTCTCCAAGCGCCTAAGGGTCTCGACGTTGCGCAGCTTGATGGCGACGTCTACGAGGGGGTTGTGCAGCGTCTTGAGCAGCCCCTTCTTGGGGCCCTCCTCGATGGCCACGGTGCAGCCGTTCGGCGTCGGCTCGAGACGGATGTCGATGTGCAGCGAACCGGCCGGCCAGGCATGCGCCTCGAGGGTGAGCCGGCGGCCAGGGTCACAGCTGAGGGACGTCGTGACGTCCTCCTTGCGCAACGGCAGCCGTCCGACGACGTAGTGGATCGCGGCGCCGGGAGCCGGCCAGTCCCCGCTCACCTCTCGCACGGCGCGGGTGCCCACAACCCAGTAGCCGTAGGACTCGCCGTCACTGAGGACAGCGAAGACCTCGTCGGGTGTGAGGCCGTCGAAGTGCCGTCGGTTGATCGCCATCATCGTCCTCGCAATCGGCCGGCGATGTCCTTCAGTCCCTGGCCGTAGCCGCCCTCCACAGCTTCCAGGTCGTCCATGGGGTGCAGCACGCTTCCGGTCGTCGGTTCGACCGGTTCCGGCCTTGTTCCCAGGACCGAGAGCACCGGCCCGATGACGCTGTCGAACAGTGCAGGAGTCCATGAGAAGCCGAACCGCAGGACGCCGTTGAGCTTGCCGACGCTGATCCGGTCGCGTGGGTTGTCCAGCGCGCGCACGATGACCTTCGCGACCTTCGCGGGGCCGTCCACCGGTGCGGGCGGGCGACCGGCCCTGCCCTGGTAGTTCGCGGCCCTGCGATAGATCGGCGTGTCCACCCCGCCAGGGGACACCACCGTGACGTTGACGTCAGGAAGATCACGGTTCTCCAGCGCCAGCTGGCGACCGAGCGCGCGGATCCCCCACTTGCTCACGACGTACGGCGTCATCGACGGCGCAGCAGAGTCGCCGAGCGCCGAGCTGACGAGGACGATGGATCCGTGCTTCTCCTTGCGCATCAGGGGAAGCACGGCTCGGGCGACGTTGGCGGCGCCCGTCAGGTTGGTCTCCAGCACGGCGTCGAAGACCTCGGCAGGCAGCTCCTCGAAGCGCCCGTAGGAGAGCAACGCAGCCGCGTAGATTACGGCGTCGAAGGGCGCCTCCGACCGCACGAGGTCCTCGACCGCGGCTCGGTCGCGGACGTCCACGGGAGCTACCCGGACGTCCGCCGCGCCCTTGAGGCGGCACTCCTCGGCCGCGTCATCGAGTGCCTGCTTCCCTCGGGACGCCAGGATAAGCTCGGCACCCTCACCGGCAAGCTCGTGCGCGACGGCTCGACCGATGCCGCTCGAGGCGCCGACGACCAGGACCTTGCGGCTCACGGCTTGAGGACCACCTTGAAGCAGCCGTCCGTCTTCTTCTGGAACATCTCATACGCCGCGGGCGCCTGGTCCAGCGGCAGCCGGTGCGTAGCGAAGTCCTCGAGGCCGAGCGGGTCGCCGTCGGCCGTGACGACCGGCAGGATGTCCTCGATCCAGCGGTGCACGTGGCACTGCCCCATCCGGATCTGGATGCCACGGTCGAACATCTCCATCATCGGCATGGGGTCGATCTCGCCGCCGTAGACGCCGCTGATGGAGACGGTCCCTCCCCGTCGTACCGACTTCACCGCGGTGTGCAGCGCGTTCATCCGGTCGATCGCCATCTTGTCGATCATGGGCCGGGCGACCACGTCCGGCAGCATCCCGACGGCGGTGTGTGCCAGCTTGCCGAACGGGCTGCCGTGCGCCTCCATGCCGACGGCCTCCAGCACCGAGTCCGGCCCTCGACCGTCGGTGAGGTCGATGAGCGCCTGCGTCACATCCCCGGCGTCGTTCGCGTCCACCACCTCCACGCCGGCAGTCCTGGCGCGGGTCAGCCGCTCCGGCACGAGGTCGACGCCGATGACCCGGTCCACTCCCTGGTGGAGGGCGATCTTGGCCGCCATCAGGCCGATCGGGCCGAGGCCGAGCACAGCGAGCGTGCCGCCCTTCGGTGTGTCGGCGTACTGCACGCCCTGCCAGGCCGTCGGGACGACGTCGGAGAGGTAGAGGAACCGCTCGTCACTGAAGCCCTCGGGCACCTTGATCGGCCCGAAGTGCGCCTGCGGGACGCGGAGGTACTCCGCCTGCCCACCGGGCACCGACCCGTAGAGACTGGTGTACCCGAACAGCGACGCGCCCTTGCCGGACTTGGTGTTCTGCGTCGTCTCGCACTGGGCGTAGAGCTGCCGGGAGCACATCCAGCACGAGCCGCAGGAGATGTTGAAGGGGATGACGACGCGGTCACCAGGCTGGATGTGCCGGACGTCGGAACCGACCTCCTGGACGATGCCCATCGGCTCGTGGCCGAGGACGTCGCCGGCATGGAGGTACGGCCCGAGGACTTCGTAGAGATGGAGGTCCGAGCCGCAGATCGCCGTAGAGGTGATCTCGACGATGGCGTCGGTCGGCTCCTGGATGCGGGGATCGGGAACGTCGATGACCTGCACGTTGCGCTTGCCCTGCCATGTCAGTGCTCGCATGGTGCGTGATTGCCCGGTTCGTCAGCGGTCAAGCGTGTCATCAGAGATCAACTGGGCACGCCTGATCCGGTGACCCGTCTCGACAAGTGGATCGCCACGGTCCTGGTGCTCATCGTCCTGGCCGCCGGCGGCTTCCTCGTCCTGCACCCGGCGCGCGACGACATCCATGCGCAGCGCGAGTTGGTCGCAGGGCAGCTCCGCACCATCCGGGCCCAGCTGGACCTGCAGCGCCAGCAGCTCCTGATCAGTCAGCGCCAGCTCGAGGTGTCCGTGCAGACGCGCGACATCGCGCGCGAGACGCTCGAGCGCACGATGGCGTTGCAATCGCTGGCTGCGCAGACCCTTGAGGTGGCACGACGGACCGACAGCAGGTCCGCGTCGCTGGTCGCCCTGAGCCAGCAGCTGCTGGCGCTCACCCGCGCGATCGCAGCGTTGGCGCGCGAGACCGAGCGGCATGCCGAGAGCCTCGACCGCAAGACGGGTCCGACCGTTCCCTGACGGCGCTGGCTGGTCGTACGCTCGCGGCATGTGTCGCAACATCAGGCCGCTCAACAACTTCGAGCCTCCGGTGACCGACGACGAGGTGCGCGCTGCCGCCCTGCAGTACGTCAGGAAGATCAGCGGTACGACGAAGCCGGCCCAGGCGAACGCGGCCGCCTTCGAAGAGGCGGTCGAGGAGGTGGCCAGGGTCTCCCGCGCGCTGCTGGACCGGCTGGTCACCAGCGCGCCCCCGAAGGACCGCGAGGTGGAGGCGGCGAAGGCCCGGGCCCGGTCAGCCGCTCGGTACGCCACCTGACGCGCCGTGCTTCACCCATCGACCTCGGCCCTTGGGGCGGTGCCTCGGCTGGAAGCGTCTGAGAATGCGTGCCGCCGTAGTAGCCCGCTCTCGGCGGGGCAGGAACACAGCCGACGCCCGCCGCACCCGAAGGTCTGGGACGTGCGGCTGACGTCGGCTGTGCCCCGGTCACGCCCGTCAGCGCGACAGCGGATGCGGCGAGCGACACTCGGAGCTTGATGCCACCTGCCTCACCGGGTACAACGTGCTCCAGCGTTCCGGATGCCGCGGCGATGGTCGTTCAGCTTCCGGGTGGCACGATCGCGCAACTTGCACGCGCACCCGCCATCAGCTCCGCTCCGAGGACTGGCCAGCCGGGGCCGGCGGCCGCCTTTCGGAGGTGTGCGGGGCCGCGCGGGCGTACGACGGTGGGAGCCCGCACACCTCCGCGGACCCTCTGTGCATCCGCAGGCTCAGGTCCCACGCCGGGGAGGTGCACGGTCAGCCCGACGCCGCTACGCGGCGGTGAGCGGCTGGGCGAGGTACGGGAGAGGCATGATCGCGCGGCCGTTCGGCAGGATTTCGCCGCCGTCGTCGAACAGGACGACGCCGTTGCACAGCAGGCTCCAGCCTTGTTCGGGGTGGGAGGCAATGCTGCGAGCCGCGTCTCGGTCCGAAGCGTCAGCTACCGGGCACGGCGGGATATGGGTGCACATCTCGGACTTCTTCCGAAGGGACCTTCCCTGGTCAGGTGACGTCGATGGGCGCGTGAGGCTCGCGCTGCAACGCGGTTGCGGGGCGATCCCCGGCTCTGGCCTGCGCTGCTGTGTCATACCGATTCCTCGGTCCTGATCGCTGAGCTCCATGTATGTGATCGCGCTCACATCCATGACACGGCGAGGAGGTGTTTGTTACTTCCACCTTCAGAAGAGCAGGCTTTTGCACATCCACGAGCGCGGACAGGCCCGAGCATGAACGGGAATCAGTCGGCGAACTCCCTAGCGGGAAGCGACGGAACGTTCGAGAATCTGCAGGACGTAACACGGACGCACGTGCGTGTCACGCCGACTGAAACTCTGCTGTGGGGTCGGTCAGCGTTCCGGTCCTTCACTCCCAGACCCAGGCGGGGGGCCGACGTGTCGGAGAGCGTCACGACTGACCGGCTCCCTTCGCAGGTGACCCCCTTGCCGACCGCGGTGCCCAGTCCCCCGCCGACGCGACCGTCCCTGGACTGGATCACCCGGTACGACTACCCGTTCCCCGAGCTCCCCCAGCTCGTCCAGATCGCCTGCCTGGACATCGACAAGGCGAACGAGCGGACGATGGGCGCGCACAGCCACGAGATCCTGGAGATCCAGTACATCGAGAGCGGCACGCTGCGCTGGTGGGCCGGCAAGGAGACGCACGACGTCGCTGCCGGGGACGCCTACATCGTGCGACCGGGTGAGACGCACGGCGGAATCCTGAGCACGTCCGTCCACTACACGCTGCACCTGCGGCCTCCGACCTTCGGTGAGCGCTACTTCGAGCTCCCCGCCGACGAGGCGGCTGCCCTCGCGACCGCGCTGACGGACGCGCCGACCAGGTGCGCGCAGGTCGCCCAGCCGCTCAGCCAGCAGTTCCGGGCGCTGATGGAGCTGACCGAGCGGCGGCAGGCCGGCCCCGACCCACTGGTGTCGCTGGAAGCTCGGGCGCTGCTGCTCCACATCCTGAGCCGGATCGGGGACGCCGCTCGCAGGACGGATGTGTCGCGCGAGGTGCCCATGTTCTCAGCTGCGGTCGCTGCGATCATCGAGGGCAGCCTCGCTGAACCGGTTCCGGCGCGGGAGATCGCGCAGCGGATGCGATGCAGCGTCTCGCAACTGCAGCACCGCTTCCAGGCCGAGATGGGAACCACGGTCAAGAAGTTCTACCTCTGGCGCCGCATCAACGAGAGCTGCCGGCGGTTGGAGCACACGAACCAGAGCGTCACGGAGATCGCCATCGAGTTGGGCTTCAGCTCCTCGCAGCACTTCGCGACAACGTTCCGTCGCTTCGTCGGTGCCTCCCCACGCGCCTACCGGCAGGGGGTCCGGATCCCCGACCGCGAGGAGCCGTGGCCGGACGAGGGCGACTGGGAAGCCGCGATGCGTCAGGACTTCCAGTGGATCGCGAGGACCGAGTCGGATGCCGTAGCGGACCACGACCAGCCTCGTCACGAAGCCTCATGACCCTGACCCACCCCACACGCACCCAGGTCTCACACGCGGCTATCAATCACCACCAGGTCATTCAGCGCGACGGAGCCGAGGGCGCGGCCGTCCCACTGCCGACGGTCCTCCGCCGGCCCGGCACGCGCGTCGTCGCCCTCAGCCCGCGCGGCCTGCAGCTCAGCGACAGCGGCCCGGAGGACGAAACGCTGTGGCTGCCCACCGGTGGCCCGTACGACATCGCGCTGGACAGCGAAGCGGGCCGGGAGGTGCTCGCCTCCGACGTCTTCGTCGGCGACCTCTGGCTACTGGGGGGCCAGTCGAACATGGAGGGCTGTGCGCGCCTCCGCGGGCGCGAGCTGCCGAGGCCCGAGGTGCGCGTCCTCGACATGACGGGCCGGTGGCGCGCCGCCGAGGACCCGTTGCACATGAAGTGGCTGAGTCCGTACCCGGTGCACGATCAGCTCAGCAAGGAACGCGACGAGCGCCATGCAGAACGCCTGCTCACGGAGGGGCCCGACGCCGTTGCCTACATGGAGGACCAGCTCGGACCGGACGAGCTCGTGGTGGAAGAGATGCGGCTCGGCGTCGGTCCCGGCGTGGCGTTCGGCAACGAGCTGGTACGCCGTACCGGAGTGCCGGTCGGTCTGATCCCTGCCGCGCACGGCGGGTCTTCGATGGCCGAGTGGTCAACGGAATTGCCCCGCGACGGTTCGTCCTTGTTCGGCGCCGCGTTGCAGTCCGTCGCCCTCGCCGGTGGGCGGATCCGTGGCCTGCTCTGGTACCAGGGCGAGTCCGAGTCCGACCCGGGGACGCCTTGGACGTACGACGACGAGCTGGCCACGCTGTTCGACCGACTGCGCACGAGCCTCGGCTACCCCGACCTGTTCATCGCCTGCGTGCAGCTCGGCCGGTATGCCCTTCCTGGAAGGCACACCGACTTTGACCTGCGCTGGAGCCGCCTCCGCGAGGCGCAGCGACTCTGTGCGTCGGCCTCAGCTGTCGTGACCGCTGTCGACCTCGAGCTGGACGATCCCATCCATCTGGCGACGGCCGGGCAGCTCCGGCTCGGCCGCAGACTCGCCCGCGTCGCTGCCGGCGACGCAGCCATCACGCTTCGGCGGGTGGAGGTCACCCGTGACGGCCTCGGCGTGGACGTCACCTTCGACGGCGTCACGGGAGGGCTCTCGGCGCACGGCGGCAGGCTCGTCGGCTTCTCGATCCGCAAGCCGGACGGGACGGACTGCGCCATGGTCTTCCACGAGGAAGTCATCGACGGTGCCACCGTGCGGTTGCAGCTCAGCCGACGCGTCATCGAGGGCGACCAGCTCTGGTACGGCTTCGGCGCCGACCCGGTCTGCAACATCGTCGACGCCGAGGACATGGCAGTCCCAGCCTTCGGCCCGGTGACCCTCACGTCCGCGGGCTGAGCCAGGCCTGGTCTGGAGGAACGTTGCCCAGCTGGACGGCAGACCTGTCGCGCATCCGCCGGCGCGGACGCCGAATGCTGCTGGTCGCCCAGGCGCTGCTCCTCACTCAGGTGCTCCTGCATCCGGTCTCACATCAGGCGCGAACCTCTCACCCGTGGCAGTCGGGACTTGCACCCACGGCCGATCACCCGGCTTCGCATGCCCGATGATCGTGTTCCGCGGCTCCGGACACGCCGGGCGATGTGGTGCCTGAAGACAGCCCGGGTCGTGCTGCCGAGCGGCTGCTCGGCAACGTTGTTGCGAGGCCGTGGGGCGTGGCTGTTGCGGTCGTGATCGACGGCGCAAAAGCGATCCGCCTCGAGCCAGGTAGGGATCCCATGACGTCCTCGTCGATGTTCGAGGCAGGCTCGGTTACCAAGACGATCATTGGCACGTTGCTCGCCGAGTGCGTCATCCGGGGAGAGGTATCCCTCGACACAACGATCGCCGACATTCTGGGCGATCGGGCTACTGGCGCGTCCCGGACAACGTTGCTTGAGCTGGCGACCCACACCTCAGGGTTCCCACGCCTGCCACCGAACATGAAACCCGTCGATCCGGCGAACCCGTACGAGGACTACACGCAGGAGATGCTCCTTGAGTCCTTCGCTGAGCTACCGACGTCGGCGACCCGAACCCACTCCTACAGCAACTACGGCTTCATGGCGCTCGGCCATCTTCTCGAACTTGCGACCCGCCAGCAGCTAGACGGCCTGCTCGCAGAGCGTGTCTTCGAGCCTCTAGGGATGAACCAGTCCCGAGTGGCAGGCGACCGGCCGGTCGGGGCGCTTCCCGGCTATCACGCAGGCAAGCCCACCCCATGGTGGACGCACAAGTGTGCGGGCGCCGGAGGGATGCAGACCTCGATCAGCGATCTTGCCCGCTTGGCTGCCGCATCCAGCGCCCCCGACGACACGCCGCTTGGTTCAGCGTTGAGGCTCGCCATGACGCAGCACCACGGGGACATGGGACTGGGCTGGATGCACCAGGCAGGCGGCTGGTTCCACCATGGCGAGACCGGCGGGTTTCGCAGCTTCGTCGTTGCCTATCAGCCCCGAAAGGCTGCAGTGGCCATCCTCGCCAACGGCGACGCCGGAGCTGCGCTCGATCACCACGGCTTCAGCCTTATCACCCATATCGCCCGCGACACCTGGTACGACTAGTGGTCACCACAGGACGTCCTTCGGGGGTAACCCCGGCGATTGTGCGGCTCCAAGCATGACGGCGGGCGCACGAAGATCATCGTGGCGCTCCAGCAGCCAGTTCAGGTCTCCCCGCTTCCACTTTGATCTTGTACGGCGCCCGCTTCCTTGATCAACGTGGAGGCATGGGAGCCATCGATGGCGCGTGGGGCCACACGATGATCATGATCACGGACTCGGGACCCGTGAGCTTCATGGTCGTGAGGTCCAGCTCGCGGAGCCAGATCTCACAGGCGCCACGTTCGCCTTCAGGCCCAGGGGCACGGTCTGTCGCGGTCCACCAGACCCGGTCGCCGTCGAAGAGCACCGACGGGTCGATGCCGTGCGCCTCTTCGATCCAGACCGGTTCGCCCCACGGGCCTTCCGGTCCTCGGTCGAGACGATGAACGACCCGCCGGATGGAGAGCCCACGAGGGTGCAGACGACGTACCAGACTCCGTCGTGGTGCCTGATCGTCGGCGCGTAGATGCCACCAGAGTCCGGTACGCCGCTGAGGTCGAGCTGCCCCTCGCGGTTCAGCACCGATCCCACGAGTGTCCAGTCGGTGAGGTTGCCGCTCCGGTAGAGCGCGATCGCGGGGAAGTACTCGAACGTCGATGTGACGAGGTAGTAGTCGTCCCCGACCCGGCACACGGACGGGTCCGGCGAGAAGCCGGGGATCACCGGGTTCCGCGCGACCTCGCTCACGCGCGGGCCGCGGCCGGACGGATGAGCTGCTGGTACTCGGGGCTGTCGCGAAGCTCCGCAGGTGTCCCAAGAGCGACAACACGCCCGTGGTCGAGGACCAGCACCCGATCGGCGCGCTCCACCGTCGCGGGGCGGTGCGCCACGATGATGCAGGTTCGGCCGCTGGACAGCCGCTGCATGCCCCGCGCGACGACGAGCTCCGAGATGCTGTCCAGGGCGCTCGTCGCCTCGTCGAGGAGGAGCAACCGGGCGTCGCGCACGAGCGCCCGTGCGATCGCGACGCGCTGTCGTTGGCCGCCCGACAGGCGGAGCCCGCGCTCCCCGACCTTGGTGTCCAACCCGTCGGGAAGGTCGCAGGCAAACTCCCAGACGCCAGCGGCAACCACTGCTTCCTGGACTCGCTCGTCAGAGACGTCGTCGAGCCCATGGACGAGGTTGTCCCGGAGCGAGCCCTCGAACAGCACGACGTCCTGCGGAACGGTCGCGATCTGCCTCCTGTAGCTGCGGGCGTCAAGGCTCTGCAGGTCCACCCCGTCGACGAGGACGGCCCCCGTGTCAGGGCGGAGGAACCCCAGCACGACGTTGAGGAGTGTGGACTTGCCCGCCCCCGAACGGCCCAGGACGGCAAGCACCTCACCCGGCGCGACCGTGACGTTCAGGTCCTGGAGCGCCGGCACGTCGTCATAGCGGACCGACACGTCCACGAGCTCGAGGCGGCCGTCCCTCACGAGCAAGGTCGGCTTGCCGTCGTTGTCCTCGACGTCGGCCTCGTCGAGCAGCTCCCGGATCGAGCGGACGCTCTCGAGGCCCCGCTGGATGGTGGGCAGCTGGTTGAGCAGGCCGAGAACGGCTCCCATCATGGTGCCGAAGTACGCCGTGACGAGGACGACATCGCCGACGCTCACTCCGAAGCGACCATGCAGAGCCGCCGCTCCGGCGAGCAGGAGGCAGACGGCGCTGAAGATCTGCATGGCCACCCACGCGACCGCAGCGAAGTACCCGATGGCGCGGTCGAGCTTCCTGCCGACGACCTGGTGCTGGTCCAGCCGGTCGCGCAGCCGCGACAGCTCGTGCTCCTCCGCGCCGTGAGCCCGGGTGACGGGCAGCATCCTGAACATTCCCTCGAAGGCGCTGGCCGTCCGTTCCACCGACAGCCGGTGCTCCGTCTGGGTCTGGGCCATGGCCCGATTCGCCAGCTGCCCCGAGGTCAGGCTGAGAGCCACCGCGGGAAGCATCAGGAGCAGCAGCACGGGAGCCCGGATCCCGATGACCGTCACGGCGATCGCCAGGGTCAGCAGCACGCCCGGCACATCCATGAGCAGCTGCCGGGACACCTGCTCGACGACCTCGGTGTCACGAAGTGCTTTGGACTGCAGAGCTCCACTGTTGGTGCGCGTGAACACGCCCATAGACAGGCGCTGCACCTTGTCTGCCACGGCCTCCCGCAGCTCTCGCTCGACCTTGCGCAACACGTCGCTGAGCACCGGCAGCCAGAGCCAGTTCGTCGGGATGTTCTGCAGCAGCAACACGAGCAGCACACCGCCCGTCACAAGCAGGTCGGTGTCCGCGTCAGGTCCGCGACGGGCCACCACATCCACGACGTGCGCGATGACGATGGGCATCCCCCAGGAGGGACTCGACTTGACGGCGAAGGCGACTTGAGCAAGAAGCAGCCTTCGGCCGTGGCCCCGATAGAGCGCGCGCAGCTCCGCGAGCCCAGATGTGGACCCCCGCACTGGTGCTCCTTCAGGTGACTCCGCCTCGAACTCTCGGCATTCTTCCGACACCTCGAGGCGAGATCTTGCAGTTTTCACCGAGCAGAGAACGTGACGCCAACGCAACAGTGAGGTGCTGGACTCTCACCAAATCATCACGAAGGAGTACCGCCTGTGCCCAAGCACGACTGGGTGTCCGAGGTCCGCCGCGTCGACAAGCCCTGGGGGCACGAGGAGATCTTCGCGCTCGTCGAGGGCAAGTTCTGCGGGAAGGCGATCCACGTCTCGGACGGGCAGTCGCTGTCTCTGCAGTACCACCAGCAGAAAGAGGAGACCATCTCGGTGCAGTCCGGGCGGCTGCGGGTCGAGATCGGGCACGACGAGGCCGCACTCGAGGACTTCCACCTCGACGCCGGCGAGTCCATCCACCTGCGCCCCGGCGTGCGGCACCGCGTCACGGCCCTGGGTGACACGGTGATGCTCGAGGCGTCGACCACCGAGCTCAACGACGTGGTCAGGCTCGAGGACCGCTACGGCCGGCAGGGGACGTCGGCTCCTTGAAGCGCGCCACCGACTGCCTCGCGAGCGGGTAGAGCCATCCCCACCACCGAGCGCCCATGCAGACGATGTACGGGACGAGCAGGGCCCGGTCGTCGCGCCTCCGACCAGCGCGCTCGTTGATCCACGTGAGCTCCGTGGTGAGCGCGGGCTCGCGCCACGGTCGCAGCCGGGTGCGTGGATCGGCCATCGCGAACCAGCCCGCGGCGATCCGGGACTGCACAGCCGCAAGCTCCCGCAAGGTGCTGCGGGTGCGGTGCTCCACGACGACCTTGGGCGCGTACACCGGCACGTGACCCGCTGCGACGGCCCGCTGTCCCCACTGCAGGTCGCCGCCGGAGAGCAGGCTCGGGTCGAACGCCCCGACCTCGTCCCAGGCCTCTCTGGTCACCCAGAGGTTGGCGGTCGCCGCGAACCCGACCTCCACGTGGTCTTGCTGCCTGAGGTGCATGACCGCGTCGAACTCCTCGACCCGCGAGGGGTCCTTGCCCAGGAGAGGTACGACGGCACCACCGACCACGCCAGCCACCTGCACTCGTTCCGCACCGGAGGCCAGCCACGTCGGCCGCGGCACCGTGTCGGCATCGACGAACGCCAGCGCCCCGCCCCGGCTCGCAGCGACGGCTGCGTTCCGGGCCGCGTAGGACCCGGCGCCCGGGCTCTCGACCGCCATGACCTCGGCCCGCCGCTCAGCAAGGAGAGCGCGAATGCCGGCTGACGGCCGGTCCAGCCCTACGACGACCTCGTAGGACGGCGGCTGCTCCTGCACCGCCAGCGCGTCGAGACAACGGCGCAGGCCGCGCACGTCGTCGCGTACGGGAATGATGACGGAGACGTCCGGTCCGCTCACCGCCACCTGCCCTTCCTGTGCATCCAACGCTCCCCAGGATCCTGCACGCGCGCTCGACGCAGGCGGCTTAGCCTCCGCTCATGCGACCTCTGCGTTATGGCGTTGCCACCTCGTCCTACCAGATCGAGGGTGCCGTCGACGCCGACGGCCGGGGTGCCTCCATCTGGGACACCTTCTGCGCGCAGCCCGGCGCCATCGCCGACGGCAGCTCAGGCGAGGGCGCTTGCGCCTCCTACGAGCGCCTCGATGAGGACCTGGCGCTGATCGAGCAGCTCGGCGTGACGGCGTACCGGTTCTCCATCGCCTGGCCGAGGGTCCAGCCCACGGGAACGGGCGAGATCGAGCAGCGCGGACTGGACTACTACGAGCGACTCGTCGACGGGCTCCTCGCCCTCGGCGTGGAGCCGGTTCCGACGCTTTACCACTGGGACCTGCCGCAGGCCCTCGAGGACGCGGGTGGTTGGCCCGTCCGCGACACGGCGTACCGGTTCGCCGACTACGCGGCCGTGGTCAGTGCCCATCTGGGCGACCGGGTGACGCGCTGGGCGACCCATAACGAGCCCTGGTGCGCGGCCTTCCTCGGGTACGCATCCGGCGTGCACGCGCCGGGCCGACGCGATCCCGAGGCGGCCTACGCAGCGGCCCACCACCTGCTGCTCGGGCACGCGCTCGGTCGCACGGCGATGGACGGCCTGCAGGTCGGGATCGTGCTCAACCTCTCCCCCGTGTACGCCGAGCCAGGCGCTGACCCGGATGGCGTCGACATGATCGATGCCGTCCACAACCGGATCTGGCTGGACCCCCTCGGCCAGGGCTCCTATCCCGCCGCTCTGACGTCGCGCTCCACGGCGCTGACGGAGCAGGGCGTCGTCCAGCCTGGAGATCTGGCCCTGGTCAAGGACTCACTCGACTGGGTCGGGATCAACTACTACAGCCCCTTCCGCATCGGTCCGGGCTCACCGGAGGTGACCTGGGAGCTGGGCAGTCCCAGCCATCCCTACACGCCCCCGGTCTCCTTCGTCGGGCGCGAGCCGAAGACGGAGATGGGCTGGGAGATCTACGCCGGCGGCATGACAGACGTCCTGCGGCGCGCGACGACCGACCTGCCAGGCATCCCGCTGGCTGTCACCGAAAACGGCGCGGCCTTCGCCGATCTCGAAGTGGACGAGCACGGTGTGGTCTCCGATGACGACCGGGTCGCGTACCTCTCCGCGCACCTGGCCGCGGTCGAGGACGCGCGCACCGCCGACATACCGGTGGAGGACTACTTCGCGTGGTC
>JBHEMB010000538.1:0-11290 GCA_046262855.1 Mycobacteriales bacterium
GGACTGCTGATCGTCCCCCATGACGGCCGCCCGTGACTGCACCACTGCTCTCCGTGCTCACACCCGTTCTGGGGCGGCCGCTTCCCATTCGTCGCTGGGGCGCGAAGGCCGCGGCAGGCCGAGCAGCGCCACCGAGGGCACCGGCGCGGGACGACCGAAGTAGTAGCCCTGGCCCACATCGCAGCCGAGGTCGGTAAGCAGCTGGCTGGTGCGCTCGCTCTCGATCCCTTCGGCCACGAGACGGAGCCCCAGGCAGTGCGCCAGCTTGATGGTCGACGCGACGATGGCTACGGGGCGTTCGTCCTGCTCCATCTGCTGGACGAAGGACTTGTCCAGCTTCAGCTCGGTCACGGGCATGTCACGCAGCCGGGCCAACGAGGAGTAGCCGGTGCCGTAGTCGTCGATCGAGATCCGGACCCCCAGGTCGCGCAGCCGCTGCAGGACGCGCAACGAACGGCCCGGATCCACCATGAGGGTGCCCTTGGTGATCTCGGCCGTCAGTGCCTCCCCCGGCAGGTCGCGCAGTTCCAGCATGCTCCGCACCTGCTCGGGGAGCTCGGTGTCCAGCAGGTTCGACGCAGAGATGTTCACGGCGACGTTGCGGGGACCACCCTCCGCACGCCACCTGCGGACGTCGTCGAGAGCGAGCGCCAGGATCCTGCTGGTGAGCCGGCGCATCACGCCGTACCGCTCGGCGTCCGGGATGAAGGCGTCCGGGTAGAGCAGGCCGTGAACCGGGTGCTCCCAGCGCACGAGTGCCTCCACCCCCTCGACGACCCCCGTGCGGAGAGCCACCTTCGGCTGGCAGTGCAGGACCAGCTGGTCGTTGTCGATCGCCCGGCGGAGCTCGTCGATGCTGCGCAGCCGCAGGGTGAGGTCGTCGTCATCCGCGGAGTAGACGACGGTGCCCAGTCCTTCGTTCTTCGCCTGGTACATCGCGATGTCGGCCCGCTGCAGCAGCCCTTCGACGGAGCTCGAGACATCGGGGCACAGCGCGATGCCGATGCTGGCATCGATGTACACGGTCATGCCCTCGATGGTGAAAGCCTCCTGGAGCGCAGTGCGCAACCGCTCCCCGAGCGCCAGCGCCTCCCTGCCGGTCGACGTCGAGAGCATCATCGCGAACTCGTCGCCACCGAGCCGGACCAGCTCGTCACCGCTCCGCAGCTGACCTGCTAGTCGGGCGCCGACGTCACGCAGCAGCAGGTCTCCGATCGAGTGGCCGAGCGCGTCATTGACTTCCTTGAATCGGTCGAGATCGAGCAGCAGCACCGCGGCTGACTGCCCCTGGGGCAGGGTCTCCAGCCGCTGCCCGAGCGCCTCGTAGAACCTGCGCCGGTTACCCAGCCCGGTCAGCTCGTCGGTACGCGCCTGGTCGCGGTTGACGGTCAGGACCTGCACGTCGCGGAAGGTGATCGCTGCCCGTCCCAGCGCGGCCACGACCGTCGTGGTCGCGAGCACGACGGACGCTACGGAGAGCTGCCGTTGCGTTCCGTAGACGAGCAGGCCGAGCGCGCCGATCACGCAGACGGCGGGAGTCACGACCATCGACGTACCGGAGCTCCGGACGGGCCGCGGGCCTTCGGGTGCCTGGAGCGAGGCGCCGGCGACGACGACCGCGGCGACCGCCCACAGGGCGTCGAGCATCGTGCCCGCCACGTAGTTGTCGGCGGCGACGCGGAGCGTGTAGATCGTGTCGGCCGTGGCGAACAGGGCGAGTCCGGCGCCGAGGTAGAGCCAGACTCGGCCGGGGCGCCAGCCGAGCAAGGCGCAGGTGCCGACGACCACGACGAGGAGGGCCAGATCGCTGATCGGATAGGCCATCGTGGTAGCGACGGCAACAGCCGAGCCTTCGGTGCGCTCGAGCACGAACTGGAGCCAGACCGTCCCCACTGCAGCGAACCCCAGCACCCCCACGATCCCGTCGAGCCAGAAGGTGCGCTGCGAGAGGTGCAGCCTGCCGCGGGCAAGGCACACCAGTCCGACGTACAAGAAGGCGTACGACGTGAGCCACGCCGCGTCGGCGACAGACGGGAACGGCAGCGGGTCCTGGTACTGCACCCAGGCGAAGTAGGTCGCGTTCCCGAGTGCGTAGAGGCCGACGCCCACCGCAAGGGAGGCCCACGCCAGGCGCTCTGGCCGGGCGAGTGCCGCTCGCACTGCGATGAGTAGCGTGGCCGCCACCAAGATGCCGTTCTGCAGCCAGCCGTCGATCCAGCCGTTGTACCCGGCGTGCGAGCGCACGCCTGGCACCGTGGTGACGGTGTAGGCGACGAGGGTGACGACCAGCACCAGCCAGCACACCCGCAGACGACGACGACAACGCGTCTCGAGCCAGTTCGAAAGGTCCCCCATCGCAGGAAGGTCGGCGGGCCAGGGCGGCGACCCAAGCAGATCCCCAGCAATTGAGCACAAATGACCAGTTCGACCGGCACTTCCCGTTGCCGATGGAGCAATCTCGTCGGCCACCGGCTGCGGCACGGTGCCTTGAAGAGGGGTGGGCCGGTCCCGGGCTACTTGGTCTTCGTCGCCAGGGCGTGCTCGAGCAGCGCTCGGCCAGAGTTCAGCATCAGCTCAGCTGCCTGCTTGCGGGACAAGCCAGCGACGTCGGTGAGCCAGACGAGCGACTCGATGCCGGTCGTCGCTCGGATCGCGAGCACGAGCTGACGCACCTCCTTCGCCGACATGCGCTCACGGAGGGGCGCCAGTGCCTCCTCGATCCAACCGATGGCGCGTCCCTGGCGCAACGGCAGCGCGGCCCGCTCCTCGGGACTGGCTTCCAGCGACAGCCGCAACATCGTCCGCTGCTGCGCCTCGAGCTCGATATTGCTGGAGATCAGCGTGCGCAGGACGAGGTCCAGCCGCTCGCGGGGGTCATCCGACGAGTTCTCCGGCAGCAGCGAGGCCTGAGCGGTGAAGGGGTGGGCGGCACCGAGCAGCGCGCGCTGGGTCGTGAAGTACCGGTACGCCGTCGTGCGCGACACTCCCGCCGTGGCGGCAGCCTGCTCGACGGTCGGCGCCACGCCTTGAGCGACGAGCTCGCGGGCCGCGGCCACCAGCGCATCACGCGTGCGGCGCTTCTGCTGCACCCGCCCAGTGGTCTCGTAGGCAGTTGACATAGCCCTAGGTGGTACCTATGTTCCTTCGTGGGACGCGAGTACCACGAAAGAGGAGGGCTCATGACCACCAAGACGAACGGATCGGTTGTCCGCAACGCCGACCAGGCCGAGCGGCGCTGGTTTGCGGGCGGCGGTGAGCATCTCTGGATGGCTCGCGCGGAGGAAACCCACGGCGCCTTCCACGCCTTCGTCAATCGCCTGGTGCGCGGCAAGATGACGCCGCTCCACATGCACCCGGACGCGGACGACAGCCTGTACGTGATCGATGGCGAGATCCTCTACCAGTCCGACGGCGAGCAGCGCGTCATCACTGCCGGCGGCTTCGCCAGCTCGCTTCGCGGGACGCCGCACGCGTTCATGGTCACCTCCGAGACCGCGACACTGTTCTGCTTCCAGACACCAGGAGCAGGCGAGGCGTTCTACCTGGAGGCGAGCGACCTCGTGGGCGACGGGGGTGAGCCCACGGGGTCGGTCGACATCCCGCGGTTGCAGGAGGCTGCCGCCCGCAATCCCGCTGCCGTGCAGTTCCTCGGGCCGCCGCCCTTCGCTCCGCCGACCGCCTGATCGAGTCCTGCACGAGTCAGCGTCGACGCAGTTCACGTCCACTCAGCTGGACAAGGCCACGCGGAGGGCGGGCGGACGCAGGGCCCCGGACGTACGAGGACCCCGGCGCTGAGGCAGCGACGGGGCCCTCGAGCTCAGGAGCGGGCGTCAGAGCGCTCGATGATGGTTGCGTTGGCCATGCCGCCGCCCTCACACATGGTCTGCAGGCCGTAGCGGATCTCGTTCTGGTGCATGTGGTGAACGAGCGCCGCCATCAGGCGGGCACCCGAGCCGCCGAGCGGGTGGCCGATGGCGATCGCACCGCCGCCGGCGTTGAGGTTCTTCTCGTTCGCGCCCGTCTCGGCCAGCCACGCCATGGGGACCGGCGCGAAGGCCTCGTTGACCTCGAAGGCACCGATGTCGTCGATCGACAGGCCGGCCTTCTTCAGGGCCTTGTGGGTGGCGGGGATCGGTGCGCTCAGCATCATGACCGGGTCGTCGCCGGCGAGCACGGCCGTGTGAACTCGGGCAAGAGACGTGAGGCCGAGGGAATCAGCCTTCTCCGAGGTCATCATGAGCAGCGCGGCGGCTCCGTCGCTGATCTGCGAGGCGTTGCCGGCGTGGATCACGCCGTCGGCCTTGAAGACCGGCTTGAGGCCCGACAGCGACTCGACGGAGGTGCCGCGTCGCAGTCCCTCGTCCACGGACAGCACCGTGCCATCGTCAAGCGTGACCGGCGCGATCTGGTCCGCGAGGCGGCCGTCGTCGATGGCGGCCGCCAGCTTCTCGTGCGAGCCGGCCGAGAACTCGTCGAGGGCCTGACGCGACAGCTTCCACTTCTCTGCCATCAGCTCGGCGCCGACGCCCTGGTTGAAGATGAAGCCGTCGTACCGGTCCTGGATGGACTGGCTGTACGGGAACCCGAAGGCCTCGTTGGCGACGGACGCGCCCATCGTGACCTTGCTCATCACCTCGACACCGCCAGCGACCGCGACGTCGTACTGGCCGCTGATAAGACCGGCGGCGGCGAAGTGCACCGACTGCTGCGAGGAACCGCACTGGCGGTCGACGGCGGTGGCAGGGACCGACTCGGGCCAGCCGGCGGCGAGGACGGCGTTGCGGCCGATGCAGTTCGCCTGGTCGCCGACCTGTTGGACGCAGCCCCAGATGACGTCGTCGACGAGCACCGGGTCGAGGCCGGTGCGCTGCACCAGCGCGTTCAGCACATGAGCCGAGAGGTCGGCGGCGTGGAAGCCGGCAAGCGAGCCGTTGCGGCGGCCGACGGGCGTGCGTACTGCGTCGACGATGACGGCATCGCGAGCGGGCATGCAGGGCCTCCCGAAATTGAGGAAACTCAATTGAGGGTAACGGGGCCGAGGATGCGCGACCATATGAGCCGCGGCACACTCCGGAGAAACAGTTGCCTGATAATCTCCGCCGTCATGCGCATCGGTATGCCGCTGTCCTACAGCGCCGCGGGGTTCATGCAGACGGTCGACGAGCTCGTGGACTACGAGCGAGCAGGCCTGGACATCGCGTGGGTCGCGGAGGCCTACACCTTCGACTCGGTGAGCCAGCTCGGCTACATCGCGGCGAAGACCACGACGCTCGGCATCGGGTCGGGGATCCTCAACGTCTACAGCCGCACCCCGACGTTGCTCGCCATGACAGCCGCGGGCCTGGACGCGGTGTCGTCCGGCCGCTTCACCCTGGGCCTCGGGGCGAGCGGACCGCAGGTCATCGAGGGCTTCCACGGCGTCAAGTACGACGCGCCGCTCGGGCGGTCGCGCGAGACGGTCGACATCTGCCGTGCGGTCTGGCGGCGCGAGAAGATCGACCATCACGGCACGTACTACGACCTTCCGCTGACCCCTGAGAAGGGCGGCAGCGGGCTGGGCAAGCCGCTCAAGCTCATCAACCATCCGGTGCGGGCGCAGATCCCGGTCGTACTGGCCGCGCTCGGCCCCAAGAACGTGCAACTTGCCGCCGAGGTGTTCGACGGCTGGGAGCCGGTCTTCTTCTACCCGGAGCAGGCCGAGGCCGCCTTCGGGAAGTCGCTGGCAGCAGGCGCCGCACTGCGCCCGGCCGAGCTCGCGCCCCTCGAGATCTACGCCGACACCCACGTCGCGGTCACCGACAGCGCCGAGTCCGAGCAGGCCGCTGTGCAGTACGTGCGCGACCACCTCGCCCTGTACGTCGGTGGCATGGGCGCCAAGGGCAAGAACTTCTACAACGAGCTGGCCTGCCGCTACGGCTTCGACGAGGCGGCCGAGAAGGTCCAGGATCTCTATCTCTCGGGCCAGAAGGCGGAGGCGGCGGCGGCCGTGCCGGAGGAGCTCGTCCGCGGTGTTGCCCTCATCGGCTCCGAGGCTGAGGTGAAGGAGCGTGTCCACGCCTTCGCCGCCGCGGGCGTCACCGTGCTCAACGCGAAGCCGCTCGCCGCGACGCACGAGCAGCGCGTCGCTGACATCGCGACCCTCGTGGCGTTGTCCTCATGAGGATCGCCGTCCTCGGAGGCACCGGCCCACAGGGTCGCGGGCTGGCTCGCCGCTTCGCGATGGCCGGCCTGCCCGTCGTACTCGGAAGCCGTTCCGCCGAGCGCGCCGCAGCGACCGCCGCAGATCTCCCTGGCGATGTCACGGGGCTCGACAACGAAGCAGCCGCTGCTGCCGGCGACGTCGTGATCGTCGCTGTCCCGTGGGAGGGGCACGCGGAGCTGCTCGTCTCCCTCCGGGATGCGCTGCGGGGCAAGGTGGTCGTGGACTGCGTCAACCCCCTCGGCTTCGACGGCAAGGGCGCCTACGCGCTGGCCGTCGCGGAGGGCTCAGCCGCTGAGCAAGCCGCGGCGCTGCTGCCCGAGAGCCGGGTCGTCGCCGCCTACCACCACGTCAGCGCGGTTCTGCTCGAGGACCCGACGGTGGCGAGCATCGACACCGATGTCCTCGTCCTCGGCGACGACCGCGAGGCGACCGACCTCGTCCAGGAGCTCACCGACCGCATCACGGGCATGCGCGGCGTTTACGGCGGCCGGCTGCGAAATGCCCACCAGGTCGAGGCCCTCACGGCCAACCTCATCAGCATCAACCGTCGCTATAAGGCGCACGCCGGCCTCCGCGTCACCGACGTCTGACCCACTTCCCGCCGTCAGCGCTCGTGGCCGCGTTGCTCAGAGCGCGCTGGGCGCGACCGCGGGCCATGGCACTCCTCGGCGTCGAGGGGTGATACTGGGCGGCACGGGGGTTGCTCATGACGACCAGCGCGATGCCATCGCTCGAGGATGCGCGGGTTGCCGCCGGTCTCGGGCACTGGCGGGAGGCGTACGACGGCCTCCGCGCAGCCGATGACTCCGCGCTCGCGCCGGCCGATCTCGAGCTCTTCGCCGACTGCGCCTGGTGGCGCGGCCGGGTCGAGGAGGACTTCGTCATCCGGCAGCGCGCGTTCGCCGGGTTCGTGGCGGCAGGCGACAGCCGACGCGCCATCTACAACGCCTGGCTGCTCTCTGCGCGGCACCGCATCAAGGGCGATGACTCGGCGGCGACGGGGTGGCTGCGCCGAGCGCAGCGCATGCTCGCCGACGAGCCCCCGTGCGTGGTGCACGGCTACGTGTCCTGCAGCGAAGCGGAGGTGGCGCTCGGCCAGGGACACCTCGAAGAGGCTGCGCGTTTGGCCGCAGCAGCCATTGCGATCGGCCAGCAGTTCCACGCCCCGGAGCTCGTGGCGCTCGGCCTGTGCTGGCAGGGACTGGCCATGATCGTCTCCGACGACGTGGCCGCGGGCCTGGCGGTCCTCGATGAAGCGATGTGCTCAGTGCTGGCGGGCGAGCTCGACGATCACTTCACCGGGTGGATCGCCTGCTTCGCGATCGGCATGAGCCTGGGCGTCGCGGATGTCGGCCGGGCGCTCATCTGGACGGACGCGGCCCAGACCTGGTGCGAGTCGTTGCCCGAGGCCACGCCGTACCACGGCCTGTGCCGGGTGCGGCGAGTGGAGATGATGAGCGTCCATGGCGACTTGAAGCGTGCCGAGGGCGAGGCCCACCGGGCCTGCGAGGAGATGCTGGCGTTCCAGCCGCGTCTTGCCGGCGAGGCGTTCTACGTGGCCGGCGAGGTCCTCCGGCGGAAGGGAGACCTCGAGGGGGCCGAAGCGGCCTTCGGACGTGCTCGGGAGCTGGGGCTCGATCCGCAGCCGGGCCTCGCGCGGGTCCGTCTTGCCCAACGGAGAGTGACGGCCGCAGCCGCAGCCGTCCGTACCGCGCTCGCAGCCGGGGGCAGATCTGCCTTCCACCAGGCGGACCTGCTGGCCGCCCAGGTCGAGATCGCGGTGGAGAACGGCGACCACGACGGGGCGCGGGCAGCGGCCGAGGAGCTCGCCCAGATCGCTGCGAAGCTGCCTGCCAGCGTCCTTCGCGCGATGGCTGCGAGTGCCCACGGGCAGGTGCTGTTGGCCGCGGACGATGCCGCGATGGCACTGACCGAGCTCCGCTTCGCGGCGAGCACTTGGCGCGAGCTGAACCTGCCCCTGGATGCGGCGCGCGCACGGATCCTCATCGGCGTCGCGATGCGCCAGCTCGGCGACAGCGAGGGCGCCATGCTCGAGCTCGAGGCTGCGCGACAGGAACTGGCTCACCTCGGCGCGGCCGACGTCCGGGAGGCGGAGAGGCTGATGCGGGTGCGCGTCGCGCTGCCCAGCAGGCTCACCGCGCGCGAGTGCGAGGTCCTGCGCCTGGTGGCGACCGGACGCACCAACCGCCAGATCGCCGAGGAGCTCGTCGTCAGCGAGCACACGGTCGCGCGACACCTCAGCAACATCTTCACCAAGCTCGGGGTGACGTCGCGCAGCGCAGCAACAGACTTCGCGTTCGAGCAGGACCTGGTGCCCCGCGTGCATGGTCAATCCTGATGAGTGCCTGACCCAGGAATTGGCGCGTTTGCGCGATGAGGCCGTGGGCCGCCGGCTCCTACCTTCGGATCGCTCGCCGGGCACCAGGCCCGCAGCATCAGTGAAGGAGCAGGACATGATCATCACCGCGATCCACAAGATCTCCGATCCGGCGAAGTTCTGGACCGCAGCGCAGCTCCCTCCCGGCGTCGCGCTCCGCAGCGCACTGCCCAACGGCGACGGGTCACGCGGGGTCTGCTTGTGGGAGGCCGAGTCGGTCGAGACGGTCCAGCAGCTCGTCGACGGGGCCTTCAGCGACGTGAGCGAGAACGAGTACTTCGAGGTCAACGTGCAGAACGCCGTGGGACTGCCCGGCTGAGATCACCAGCGCCCAACGAGATCTGGCCGGCCAAGACCGTCGCGGCGGTTCACCGCTTGACGCTCAGGGGTGGGGCACGACGACCAGCGACCACATCGGCAGTCCCGGCCGCTCGTCGCCGAGCCGGCGCTCGAGGTTGCGGACCGTCGATCCGGTCAGGAGCCGGTCGAACGCGGCACCGACGCCTCGGCTGCGCGTCCCGATGACGACGAGATAGGCCTGCACCCGTTCGGCGCAGTCGGCGAGCACATCAGCCGGATCGCCGACGTCGACCTCGCAGGTCCACGAGAGGTCTCCGGAAGCCATGCGCGCGCGCAGGTGCTCCGCGAGCTCACGCTCCCCCTGGTCGCGCCGGTCCTGTTCGGCCTCGAGGTCGACGGCCAGCTCCGGCACGGCCAGGACACCGGTGGGCAGTGCGGTTTCTCGGCGGGGTGCCGGTATGGCCTGGACGACATGCAGCCGGCCACCGAGGCGCGCCGTCAGATCGGCCGCCTGCGCCAACGTCACGTCTGCGGCGCCCTGATGGTTCTCGTCGTACCCGACGACGATCACCGGTTCGCTCTCGGATCGAAGGTCGGAGTCGGTGGTATTCATCCGCGGGCTGCTAGCTCGGGCTCAGGTCCTGGCACCAGGAGACGGTGGGGTTCGGCCGGAGGTGCTGTCATCGGGCTGCTCCCAGGGTGAGTCGCTGAGTGGATTCCCGGTCTGCGTCGAACCAAGCGTCTCTGCAAGTGCTCCGGACCGGCTGCGGAACGGCTGCTGAGCACCACTATGGCGCGTACAGTCGGTGCCGTGGAGCAGGGCGGGGGCCTGTTGGATTCCGGTCTGGACGCGGTCCGTGACGGCCGCTGGGCCGACGGAGCCGTCGCGCTCGAGAACGTGCTCCCGGAGCTTGGGGACGACGAGGCCCGGGTGGCCGCCCTGGATGCTCTCGCCGACGCACGCTGGTGGCTCGGTGAGGGGCCGGCCGCCGCCGTGGCCCGTGAGCAGGTGTATCGGCTGCGCCGCACCGCCGGCCACCGGCCGCAGGCTGCGCGGGCCGCAGCCTGGCTGGCCCGCGAGTACGCCGCCGGCCTTGGCAATCTTCCCCTCGCCCGCGGCTGGCTGGCCCGCGCGGAGACGCTCATCTCCGACGAACCGGATCCCGGCGCGCTGGGCTGGGTCGCGCTCGCGCGGGCAACATTGGCCGGCACTGCCACCGAGCAGGCCGTCGCTGCAGGACAGGCACTGGAGTGCGCGCGGACGACGGACGACGGCGATCTGGAGCTGCTCGCGCTGGCCCGGCTCGGGCTCGCGCTGGTCATGCAGGGCGAGATCCAGGCCGGCCTGGCGCGACTCGACGAGGCCATGGCGGCTGCCTCGGCCGGCGAAGCCGCAGGCATCACCACCGAAGCGCAGCTGTGCTGCGACCTGGTGCTGGCCGGTGAGCTGTCGGGTAACCACGACTGGTTCGCCCGTTGGGTGACCCGGGTGAACCAGGTCGCCAACAGCCGAGGGCAACCGTCACCGGTGTCGTTCTGCACGACCTGCTGCGCGGAGAGTTCCGCCGCGCACGGGGACTTCCTCAGCGCCGAGCAGCAGCTGCACATCGCGGTCGTCGAGCTCGACCGCTCGGGTTCGCGGTCGCGCTGCGTCCCGCCCGGGACCAAGCTCGCCGAGCTCTACCTCAACCAGGGCCGCCTCGAAGAGGCGGAGCGTGCGGTCGGCGATGCCGACGACGACCTCTCCTTGCTCGTCCGCGGCAGGATCGCGCTCGCCCAGCACCAACCTGCTCTGGCGGCCACCCTCGCCGAACGCGCGATCGGCCGGCTCCGCCCCGACCACCCGCTCAGCGCCCCGCCACTCACGTTGCTGGTTGAGGCGCAGCTCGAGGGCGGAGACCACGCCGCAGCGGCGGTGACCTCGGCCCGGCTGGACGAGCTGGCCGCCGCCTCCGGTGACCGCAGGCTCCGCGGCCAAGCCGCCCTGGCCCGCGGCCTGGTTGCCGTTGCACGTGGCGCGATCGAGCACGCATGCGCCGCCTTTGAGCAGGTGCTGGTGGAGATGCACGGGACGACATGCCTCGAGGCCGCCGCTGCGGAGCTGGAACTGGCCCGGCTGCGCGCCGCCGACCGGCCTGAGGTGGCGCGGGTGGACGCCAGGGCAGCGCTGCGCGACTTCGAGGCGCTCGGCGCCGCCCAGCAGGCCGACGCTGCGGGCGCGGTGCTGCGCGCACTCGGCGACCACAGCCGGGTTGGTCCCAAGGACGTCGGGGTGCTGAGCAAGCGCGAGCGGGAGGTGCTCCGGCTGGTCGCGCAGGGCCTGACCAACGCCGAGATCGCCAGCCGGCTGTTCATCTCTACCAAGACGGCCGGCAACCACGTGAGTGCCA
>JBHEMB010000539.1:0-4774 GCA_046262855.1 Mycobacteriales bacterium
GCCATCAGCCCGGCCGTGACAGCGGCGAGGGTGGGGAGCTTGACGAGATCTCCGTAGGCGGCCGCGAACAGCAGCCAGCCGGCCACTCCCGCGAGCAGCACGGACGCGAGCAGCGGCCGCCAGGACGTGGGCCTCACGACCCGGCTCCTGCGCTCACAGCTGCTCCTGCGCGAGCCAGACGGTCGAGCGGTCGACGGGGAGCTCGGCCACCGCTCCGTGCCCGGGCAGGACGGCATCGGGCTCGACCTCGAGCCACGGCACGAGGACGAAGGCGCGCTCCTGGGCGCGCGGGTGCGGCAGCTCGAGTGCGGGGTCGGTGCCGTCCGCCCACACGACGTCCACGTCGAGGGTGCGGGGGCCCCAGCGCACGTCGCGTTCGCGGCCCGCCCGGGTCTCGGCCAGGACGGCCCGTCGCCAGGCCTCGGAGGCGTCCCACGGGCAGAGCGCGACCACGTTCAGGAAGTCGTCCTGCTCGACACCGCCCCACGGAGCGGTCTCGTAGACCCGGGACACCCTCAGCGGCTCCAGGACGGCGAGCCCGTGCCGGAGGTGCGCGAGCCGGTCCCCGACGTTCGACCCGAGCGACAGCACGGCAGTCACGGTCACGGCCGCTCGACCGTCACGGAGACGTCCGTGAACGGCAGCCCGACAGGGGCCGACGGCTTGTGGACCGTGAGCCGGACGGAGTTGACGCGCGGATCGGCGAGGCAGACATCGGACAGCCGCGCCGCGAGCGTCTCGATCAGGTCGACCGGCTCGCCGGCGACCACCTCGGCGAGGCGTGCGGCCAGCACCCCGTAGTCGACCGTCTTCGACAGGTCGTCCGACGCCGCCGCATCCCGGGTGTCGACCCTCAGCACGGCGTCCACCAGGAAGTCCTGGCCCTCGGCGCGCTCGGTCGGCAGCACCCCGTGAAAGCCCCGCACCCGCAGCCCCGTCAGAGCGATCTCATCCATCGTGCTCGAGCCTTCCCAGCACGGGCGAGCCGTGGTGCACCACCAGCCGCCACCCGTCTCGACGCCGGACGAACACGTTCGTCGCCACCGCATGCGCGCCATCGCCCACGTCGGCGGAGGTGAGGACGTTCTCCGTGCAGGTCACGACGGCAGCATCCCCCGCGACGGCGACGTGCACGTCCGTCAGGACGAACTGGATGTAGTCCGTGTTGGCCATCACCGCCGACCACGAGCGCATGACCGCGGTGCGGCCGCGCAGCATCGGCCAGCCCGGGTGCACGCACACCACCGCCTCCGGCTCCTCGACGTCCCAGACAGCCTCCATCAGGTCCACATCCCCGGACTCGAAGGCGTTGTACAGGGCGGCGTTGGCCGCTTCCACCTCACGCACGCAGCCGCTCCACCACGCGTACGGCGTCAGCGGAGCCCTGCACGTCGTGCACCCTTACCCCCCAGCAACCGGCCTGTGCGGCCACGACGGTGAGCGCGGTCGTCGCGGCGTCCCGCCCCTGCGGCTCGCGGCCGTCGAGCAGCGCCCCGAGGAAGGCCTTGCGCGACGAGCCGAGCAGCACCGGGCCCAGCGCCTGGAGCCGGTCGACGTTGCGCAGCAGCGCCCAGTTGTGCTCGGCCGTCTTGGCGAAGCCGATGCCCGGGTCCACGACGACCTCGGTCACGCCGGCGGCGGCACAGGCGTCCAGCCGCGAGGACAGCTCCTCGCAGACGTCGGTCACCACGTCGTCGTACTCGGACCTGGACTGCATGTCGGCGGAGTGCCCGCGCCAGTGCATCGCCACGTAGGGCACCCCGAGGTCCGCGACGAGGGCGAGCATCTCGGGATCGGCGAGCCCGCCGCTGACGTCGTTGACGAGCGTCGCGCCCGCCTCCACGGCCAGCAGGGCCACCTCCGAACGGGTCGTGTCGACCGAGCAGCGCACGCCCTCCTGCGCCAGGGCCGCGATGACCGGCACGACCCGCGCACGTTCCTGCTCGAAGGACACCCGCTGGGCGCCGGGCCGGGTCGACTCGCCGCCGACATCGACGAGGTCGGCACCCAGGGCACGCAGCCGCAGCCCGTAGGCGATCGCGGTGTCGACGGTGTCGTGCTCGCCGCCGTCGCTGAAGCTGTCCGGGGTCACGTTGAGGACCCCCATGACCAGCGTCAGCTGGCCGGGTCCGCGCCGGGCCGCCGCCGCGGCGACCGCGTCTGCCGCGGCTTGGGCTCCTGCGCCTCGCGGTTGACGCTGGCGCGCGACCGCGACGACGAGCGCCGGGGGGCGTCGCCCTTCTTGCCGCGAGCGAGCTCCTCGAGATCGGCGGGTCCGAGCGTCGCCAGCTCCGCCGGGGTCAGCACGGGCGGCTGGTTCGACAGCGGCCGGCGGCCGTTGCCGGTGAGGTGCGGGCGCTGCGGGCGCTTCACGACGGGCGTGAAGATCTCGGCCAGCTCGTCGCGGGTCAGCGTCTCCTTGTCCAGCAGCCGCAGCACCAGCTCGTCGAGGACCTCGCGGTACTCGACCAGGATCTCCCAGGCCTCATGATGGGCGTTCTCGACGAGCGTGCGGACCTCGGTGTCGACGACCGCGGCGATCTCCTCGGAGTAGTCCCGCTGGTGACCCATGTCGCGGCCGAGGAACACCTCGCCGGACTCCTGGCCGAACTTCACAGCGCCGAGCCGCTCGCTCATGCCGTACTGCGTGACCATCGCGCGGGCGATCGCCGTCGCCTTCTCGATGTCGTTGCTCGCGCCGGTGGTGGGGTCGTGGAAGACCAGCTCCTCGGCGGCCCGGCCGCCCATCGCGTAGGCGAGGGTGTCGAGCAGCTCAGCCCGGGTCTGGGAGTACTTGTCCTCCTCCGGCAGCACCATCGTGTAACCGAGGGCGCGGCCGCGCGGCAGGATCGTGAGCTTGTGCACCGGGTCGGTGTTGGGCAGCGCGTGCGCAACGAGGGCGTGGCCGCCCTCGTGATAGGCCGTGACCTTCTTCTCCTTGTCGTTCATGAGCCGGCTCCGGCGCTGCGGGCCGCCCATGACGCGGTCGATCGACTCCTCGAGGATCGCCAGCGAGATCTGCTTCTGCCCCGTGCGGGCCGTGAGCAGCGCACCCTCGTTGACGACGTTCGCCAGGTCGGCGCCGGTGAACCCGGGGGTGCGCCGGGCGATGACCTGCAGGTCGACGTCCGTGGCCATCGGCTTGCCCTTGGCGTGCACCTCGAGGATCTGCCGGCGACCTGCCATGTCGGGACGGTCGACCGCGATCTGCCGGTCGAAGCGGCCGGGGCGCAGCAGGGCCGGGTCGAGGATGTCGGGACGGTTGGTCGCGGCGATCATGATGACGCCGCCCTTCACGTCGAAGCCGTCCATCTCGACCAGCATCTGGTTGAGCGTCTGCTCGCGCTCGTCGTGGCCACCGCCGAGGCCGGCGCCACGATGCCGGCCGACAGCGTCGATCTCGTCGACGAAGATGATCGCGGGGGCGTTGGCCTTGGCCTGCTCGAACAGGTCGCGGACGCGGGACGCACCGACACCGACGAACATCTCGACGAAGTCCGAGCCGGAGATCGAGTAGAACGGCACACCCGCCTCGCCGGCGACGGCGCGGGCGAGCAGCGTCTTGCCCGTGCCGGGCGGGCCGTAGAGCAGCACGCCCTTCGGGATCTTGGCGCCGATCGCCTGGAACTTGCCCGGGCTCTCCAGGAACTCCTTGATCTCCTGGAGCTCCTCGATGGCCTCATCCACCCCGGCGACGTCGGCGAAGGTGGTCTTGGGGGTGTCCTTGCTGACCAGCTTCGCCCGCGACTTGCCGAACTGCATGACACGCGAGCCGCCGCCCTGCATCTGGTTCATGAAGAAGAACAGCAGGCCGACGATGAGCAGGATGGGGAAGACCGAGAACAGGAAGCTCACGAAGATGTTCTCGTGGCTGACCTTGACGTCGTAGTGGACGTCGGCGGTCTTGAACGCCGCCGCGAAGTCTCGGCCCTGGTCGACGAGGTACGACGCCTGGAACTTGCGGCCGTCCTTGAGCGTGATCCGGACCTGCTGCTCCTTGTCGAGCAGCTGGTTCTTCGGGTGCTTCGCGTCGTCGACGACCTGGCCGGACGAGAGGTAGTCGAACACCTGCGCCGTGTTGGTCGGCTTGTAGTCGCTACCCCGCAGGCCGGCACTGACGGCCACGACGAGGATGAGGGCCAGCACGATGTAGAGCGCGGGGCCACGGGTGAAGCGCTTGAGGTTCATCGACGCCGGGGCGGGCAGCCCCGTCCCTCCTGTCGGCGGAAAGTCCTGGTTCGACGGTACACCGCAGGAGTGAGCCGCCACACCTCACAACGGAGCGGTCCCACCTGGTGTTCCGTGGCGTGACGGGGGTCACGGGCGACGCTATCCGGCGTACACCTCGGCCTTGAGCCGCCCGACGAACGGGAGATCGCGGTACCGCTCGGCGTAGTCGAGGCCGTAGCCCACGACGAAGGCGTTCGGGATGTCGAAGCCGGTGTAGCGGATCGGTACGTCGACCTTGGCCGCCTCGGGCATGCGGAACAGGGCGCACACCTCGACGCGCGCCGGCCCCCGGGAGCGCATGTTGCGCAGCAGCCAGTTCAGCGTGAGGCCGCTGTCGATGATGTCCTCGACGACGAGCACGTGCTGGTCGGTGATCTCCCGGTCCAGGTCCTTCAGGATGCGCACGACTCCGGACGACGACGTGGCAGAGCCGTACGACGAGACGGCCATGAACTCCATCGAGACGGGGATCGTCAGCGCACGGGCGAGGTCGGCCATGACCATGACGGCGCCCTTTAGCACGCCGACCAGGAGCACTTCCCGG
>JBHEMB010000540.1:0-4325 GCA_046262855.1 Mycobacteriales bacterium
GTCAGGGGCTGACCCCTACGCCGACGACCCGAGCGTGAAGCCGGCCCCGCCGGCGGACTGCCCGCCGGCCTTCGGCAACAGCGACGTCTTCGCGGCCCGGATCACACCGTAGGCAGCAGCTCTCAGCCGCCGGGGCGGACCAGTCCGCACTCGTACGCGAGCACCACGGCCTGCACCCGGTCGCGGAGGCCGAGCTTCGCGAGCAGGTGGTTGACGTGGGTCTTCACAGTGGCCTCCGCGACGAAGAGCCGCTGCGCGATCTCGGCGTTCGACAGCCCGCGCGCCACCTCCACCAGGACCTCGCGCTCCCGGTCGGTCAGGCCACGGAGCACCGCCGGCGGCGACGAGCTCGGTGCCGGCAGGTACCGCTCCACCAGGCGCATCGTCAGTGACGGTGCGAGCAGCGCGGCACCTTCGGCGACGACGCGGATGCCTTGCACGAGCTGCGCCGTCGGGACCGTCTTCAGCAGGAAGCCGGAAGCGCCTGCCATGAGTGCCGCGTAGACGTACTCGTCCAGGTCGTACGTCGTCAGGATCAGCACCCGGGTGTCAGGGCAGTGCCTGGCCAGCTGTCGGGTTGCCTCGATCCCGTCGCACTCCGGCATCCGCACGTCGACGAGCGCGACGTCGGGCGCGCAGGCACGCGCAGCCCGGACCGCCGCCAGCCCGTCCGCAGCCTCAGCCACGACGTCGAAGCCGCCGTCCGCCTCGAGCACCGTGCGCAGGCCGGACCGGATCAGCTCCTGATCGTCGGCGAGCAGGACGCGGATCACGTGCGCTCCAGAGGGAACGCGGCACGGACCTGCCAGCCGCCGCTGCGGGCAGGGCCTGCTTCGAGCCAACCGCCGTACACGCTGACCCGCTCCTGCATCCCGAGGACCCCGTGGCCCCCGGGCAACCGCTCGGAGGCGCGGGCTGGTCCGTCATCGCGGACGGACACCTCGAGGTGACCGTCGCGCGGTCTCACGGTGACGGTGGCCTGGTCGCTGGCGGAGTGCTTGAGCACGTTGGTGAGCGCCTCCTGCACGACCCGGCAGACGCTGACTTCGGCTCCGGGAGGCAGCGGCGGCAGGGGATCGGCAACCTGCACATCCACGTCGAGTCCGGGCACGGATCGCGCGATCCGGTCGAGGTCTGCCAGCGTCGGCTGCGGTCCGGACTCGTCAGGTCCCTCACGGAGCAGGTCGAGCAACCGCGAGGTCTCCGACAGAGCCGCCCGGCCCGCTTGCTGCACAGCCCGCACCGCATCCTCTGCTCGGCCGGGATCCGTCCGCAGCACCTGCTCTGCCGCGTTGGCCTGGACGACCATGACCGACAGCGAGTGCGCGATGAGGTCATGCAGCTCGCGTGCGATGCGGGTCCGCTCCTGCGCGACCGCGACCTCGCGGGCCGCCGCGGCCGCGGCCTGGAGCGCGTCGAAGCGGGTCTGCAGCACACGACCCATCGAGAGCGCCCCGAAGGTGAGCACCGCGCCGAAGATCGGATCGGAGCCCTTGACACTCCCCTCCACCAGCTCACTGGACGTGATCAGGCAGACCAGCACCACACCCGTCAGAATCGCCCGGCGGAGCGGCAGCCTGGCACCGAGCCCGTAGGCCGCCAGTCCGAGCACCACGACCGGCGCGATCGGCTGCGACAGGTCAATGCCGAGCATGGCGGAGACCAGGACACCGGTCACCGACGTGATCGCAGCCGCCGTCGGGAAGCGGTAGCGAGCCAGCAGCGGCACCGGCGCGACAATGCTCATGGCAGCCGACACCGCGACCGGCCGGATCGGTGCCACGAGCGTCTCCAGCAGTCCGAAGGCGACGATGGCGAGCGGGAACCCGACCTGCAGCAGCCGCTCGCGCGGGACCCTCATGAGCGCTGAAGTTAGCGGGGATCCGGACGCCGCGGGTCAATCTCAGGGTGGAGACGATCCATCTGCAGGCCGATGCCGAGGACCGCCACGGAGCGCCATCGTCGCCGGCATGGACAACTCGACCCTGGCCCGCGTGGCCTTCCTCGCACCCATCCCTGCCATCGTCGCCGAGCCGTTGACCGCCTCGGCCTACTTCCGGACAGCCGACGGCAGGCCCTCCGGCGACCCCGGGTGGGTGGACGCCTGGTCCGGGCCGCTCCAGGACCACCTGCCCGGCCTGTTCACCTGGGCCTCGGCCGACACCGTCTACTTCTCCTACGGCAAGGGCTTCGTCCTCGCGTTCGCCGGGATGCTCTGCGGCCTGCTGCTCGTGCGGCGCACGGCGGGTACGGCGGGTACGGCGGGTACGGCGGGTACGGCGGGTACGGCGGCCGGCGGCCGCTTCGGCTGGGCGCCGAAGCTCGCGACCTTCGCGTACGGGCTGGCGCTGGTCGGCATCGTCGGCGAGTACTGGACACCGTGGCCCGATCCCGCCTTCGTCGCGCTGTCTGTGCCGGCCCTGTTGCTGCTGTTCATCAGCGCGCCCTTTCTCGGCGCGTGGCTGCTGCGACGCGGGCTGGGCTCCCGCACGGGCGCCTGGATGGTCGCGCTCACGCCGATCGGGGTTGTCGGATCCACGGTTCTCGGCGGACACCTGGGCTTCGCCGTCATCTACCTGAGTGCCGCCTGGATGCTGAACGCGCGAGCCGCCCTCGCTGCACGCACATCCGACGGGTACGACGCGGGCGCCCCAGAGAGCTGTGGGACAGCCTCCGTCGTACCGTCGTGGCATGCCGCGCCGCACCATCGCTGACATCGCCGCCGACCTGCTCGCCGCGAAGGGGCCGCAACCGCTCGACGTGGTCGTCGCGCACGTGGTCGCCGAGGGCGGTACGAAGGCCAAGCATCCGAAGCAGGCGGTCCTCAAAGCGATCGAGTACGCGAGGCAGGTCACTCGCATCCCGGGTGACCGCTACGCCAGTATGGACGCGCTACGCCAAGGTCGGGTCTTCACGCATCGGGTCACCGAGGAGGAGCTGGCGACCGAGCGCCTCGTGACCGCAGCCGACCTCCGAGTCCTGAGCCTCCCCCTGCACGAGGTGATCCCGAGCAACCGCGGCGAGCTCAGCATCATCGTCGAGCGCGGCCAGATCGGTGCCCGACCGCTCACCGGTCCGAGCGGCTGGCTCGCGGACCTCGAGCCAGGAGACGTCGTCGCGGTGCGGTACGACGGCCGAACCCTCGACATCAGCCCCGTCGAGGAGGTCACACCCGAGCCCTTCGTCGACCGCCGCCTCAACAGCGCGATCGGAGAGGGCCTCGAGGCGGAGCGCGCGTGGGGTTGGGACGGAGCCGAACCGCCGAACATGCCGCTGGCCTTCCAGGTGCACGGCATCCTCGCTGACGACGCGACCGCCTTCACGCGCCCAGGCCTCCCCCTCAGCGAGCGCTTCCCGGACTTCGAGGTGCACGGCAACCTCGTCGGCTACCCGGGGACGGACTGGTCCGAGCTCGACTGGTGGGATGCCCTGGACGAGGACGACGACGAGTACGACGAGGAAGATCTCGACGTCGCCGCCAGGTATCGGCTGACCGGCGCTGCGGCCGACGCCCTGCGCGACCTCGTCTTCCACGTGGACGCCCTCGAGCTCGGGGGACCGCTGCCCGACGAGGTGCAGGCCCGACGCCTCGCCGAGGAGTTGGCGCAGGTCGCAGAGCCCTTCCGCTCGTGGTGCCAGCTGGAGGGCGACCCGGCGTCCGTCATCCGGCTCGGACTGCTGCTGACCGAACACCCTGACAGCTGGATCCGCGGAGTCGCATGGTCCGTGGTGGCGACGAACTGGGAGGAGCTCGGCGACCATGGTGCCGCCGAGGAGGCGATCGCGAAGGCCGTGCTCGCGAACCCGAGCGATGACACGACGCAGCTCATCGCCGCCCGCTACGCAGGTGACCGCGGTGACGCCGCCGCGGCGATGGCTCACCTCCGCGCGGCCGGCGTCGCCGCGAACGACCCCGAGATGCAGCGGCTGCGGCCCTTCGCCGAACCGCCCGCCTCGACGGTCGGGCGGAACGCGCCTTGTCCCTGCGGATCGGGCAAGAAGCACAAGCAGTGCTGCCTGCGCAACGCCCAGCACCCGCTCGCAGCACGTTCGCCGTGGCTGTGGCAGAAGCTCGCGTCGTGGGCCCGCGAGCCGCGCCAGCGCGAGGCGACGCTCACGGTGGCGCAGTTCCTTGAACCGGACGATCCGATGGCCGCGGTACGGCGGGCCCTGCACGATCCGATCACCATCGATCTCGCGCTGTGGGACTTCGAGCTCATCCCGGAGTTCATCGGCAACCGAGGCGGCGCACTGCCGGCGGACGAGCTGGAGCTGCTGAACACCTGGGTGATCGAGCCCATCCGCGTCGTCGAGGTGATCGAGGT
>JBHEMB010000541.1:0-5909 GCA_046262855.1 Mycobacteriales bacterium
GGCCAGGCGTGCTGCCGATCTCCGCCTTGAACAGCTTGTCGAACGTCGCCTTGAGGCAGTCCGGTGTCTTGTCGCCCTGGAACAGGGCGAGCTCCTTCTTCGCCCGCTCCGTCGAGCTCACGACCTGGACCTCGGAGCTGACCTGCACCCCGGACGGTGGCTGGCCCTTCGCGAAGTCGTCAGAGCTGAGATCGACGATGGTGCCCTCGTCGCCCAGGTCCTTCGCGTCGACCCCGAGACAGGTGGCGATCTCCTTCTGCACGTCCTCGTCGTCCTTGGAGTCGGAGTCGTCCGCAGGGGTGCTCTTGAAGTCGGCGCCGAAGTCCGCCTTGACCAGGTTGATGGCCTTCGCAGCCGCCGTGGCCTCGGCCTTCGTGGGCGGCGTGTCCTTGGCGGATGAGCCGGATCCTCCGCCGCAGGCAGAGGTCAGAAGGGCGAGCGTGAGGAGCGCCGCTCCGGGCATTCCGATTCGTGTCATGGGCAGCAAACTAGCCAAAAGCGAGCACCGCCGTGGGGACGTAGTTGGATGGACGTGTGGCGTACGACGAGGCAGCGCGCGAGCGCCGGGTCGAGGAGCCGGACCACCGCCCCGGCCGCACCGCCTTCCAGCGGGACCGCGCGAGGGTGCTGCACTCCGGCGCGCTGCGCCGGCTGGCCGGCAAGACGCAGGTGGTCGAGCCCGCCGGCGTACAGGCTCTGGTGCCGAGGACGCGGCTCACGCACTCGCTCGAGTGCAGCCAGATCGGGCGTGAGCTCGGGGCGGCGCTCGGCTGCGACCCCGACCTTGTCGACACCGCCTGCCTCGCGCACGACCTCGGGCACCCGCCGTTCGGGCACAACGGGGAGCTGGCCCTGGACCAGGCCGCCGCGGCGTGCGGCGGGTTCGAGGGCAACGCGCAGTCGTTCCGACTGCTGACCCGTCTCGAGGTGAAGGTCGACGGCGCCGGGCTGAACCTCACGCGCGGCTCCCTCGATGCCGCGAGCAAGTACCCGTGGACGCGGTCCCAGGGACGCCGCAAGTTCGGCGTGTACGACGACGACGTGCCGGTCTTCTCGTGGGTCCGCTCCGGTCGTACGGACGAGGCTCGTCCGTTGGAGTCCCAGGTGATGGACTGGGCGGACGACGTGGCCTACTCGGTGCACGACTTCGAGGACGGGGTTGTCAGCGGTCTGATCGACCTCGACTGGATCCGGCATCCGTCCGAGCGCGAAGCCGTCGCCGAGCTCGCGGCGGAGCACGACCCCGCGGGTGCGGAGGAGTGCGAGCAGGTGTGGGCGTCGCTGCTCGACGAGCCGTGGTGGCCGCGCGGCTTCCGCGGCGGCGGTCGTGACCTGTCCGCCCTGAAGCGGGCCACCTCGACGCTGATCGGCCGGTTCTGCCTCGCCGCGGAACGCGCGACCCGGGCCCGTTTCGGCGACACGGCGCTGGACGGCTACGCCGCGGACCTCGTCGTACCGTCGGTCGAGCGGACCGAGTGCGCGCTGCTCAAGGCCGTCACCGTCCGGTACGTCATGGGCCGTCCCGAGGCGTCAGCGCTGCAGGCGCACGAGCGCGAGGTCATCGCCGAGCTCGTCCCGCTGGTCGCGCAGCGCGAGGCGCTCGAGCCGTTCTACCGCGAGCAGTGGGACGCGGCCGCTGGTGACGCGGCGAAGCTCCGCGTCGCCGTCGACCAGGTGGCCGCCCTCACCGACGCGGCCGCCCTGCGCCTGCACGCCCGCCTCACCACCCCCTGAGCCCCCCTGCACGCCCGCATGACTCCCCCGCGTGAATGGATACCGCGATGGCGATTTTCGGCGGCGGTTTCAAGGGGTGAGCGCAACGGTTGCGTGATCATGAGGGTCGATCACGGAGGTGGGGGGGTGGGGTGAGGGCTAGCGGGGGAGTTTGCGTGACAGGCGCTCGAGGTAGGCGATGACCTCGGCCGGCTCCTTGTCGGGCATGCCGAAGGCACACTCGGTGACGCCTAGGTCCTCGAGTCGGCGCAGGTTGTCGGCGTCGGGCTTGCCGCCGAGGAAGACGATCTGCGGCTCCCCGGCGCGGCCCGCTTCCGCCCACTTCTTCCGCAGCGTCAGGACCTGGTCGGTCACGTCGGTCTCGCGCGGGGTGTTGATCCAGCCGTCGGCGTGCGCGCAGATCCAGTCGAAGGTCGTGTCGGTGCCGCCCGCACCGACCAGCACCGGGACGTGCGCCTGGGTCGGCTTCGGGTAGGCCCAGGAGGCACCGAACGACACGAACTCACCGTCGTACGACGCCTCCTCCTGCGTCCAGAGCGCGCGCATCGCCTCGAGGTACTCGCGCAGCACCGTCCGGCGCTTGCCGGCCGGCACGTGGTGGTCGGCGAGCTCGTCGGTGTTCCACCCGAACCCGACGCCGAGCTGGACCCTTCCGCCGGAGAGGTGGTCGAGGGTGGCGATCGCCTTGGCGAGCGTGATCGGGTCGGACTCCACCGGCAGCGCGACGGCCGTCGACAGTCGGATCCGCGACGTGACCGCCGCGGCAGTCGCCAGCGACACCCACGGGTCGAGGGTGCGGGAGTACCGGTCGTCGGGCAGCTCCGCCGTACCCGTCCCGGGGTGCGCGGCCTCGCGCTTCACCGGGATGTGGGTGTGCTCCGGCACGTAGAACGTGTCGAACCCGTTGTCCTCGGCGGCGCGGGCGGCATCCCGAGGCGTGATTCCCCGGTCGGACGTGAACAGCACGACGGCGTAGCGCACAGGCTCTCCCTAGAACGTGTTCCACTAGCAGCGTACAGACCTAGACTGCGCACGTGGCAGGCCGTATCCGGGACGAGAGCATCCAGCTCGTCCGCGAGCGCGCCGTGATCGACCAGGTGATCGTCGAGGCCGGCGTCGCCCTGAAGAACGCAGGCGGCGGGCGGTTGAAGGGCCTGTGCCCCTTCCACGACGAGAAGACGCCGAGCTTCAACGTCAACCCAGCCAACGGCTACTACATGTGCTTCGGCTGCGGCGAGTCCGGCAACGTCATCAGCTTCGTCACCAAGCACGACCACATGAGCTTTCCCGAGGCCGTCGAGCACCTGGCCCGCCGCTACGGCGTCGACCTGCAGTACGAGGAGGGCGGCTCCGCCGCGCGCTCCACGACCTCCCAGCGGACGCGGCTCATCCAGGCGCACAAGGCGGCGCAGGAGTGGTACGCCGATCAGCTCGGGTCGTCCGAAGCGGTGATCGCGCGGCAGTTCCTGGCTGAGCGGGGCTTCGACCAGGCGCACGCCGAGGCCTACGGCGTCGGGTACGCGCCGAGCGGTTGGGACGCGCTGACCAAGCACCTGCGGCAGAAGGGCTTCACGCCCGAGGAGCTGCTCGCGGGCGGGCTCGTCGGCCAGAGCTCGAAGGGGTCGCTGATCGACAAGTTCCGCGGCCGGCTGCTGTGGCCCATCCACGAGATCGGCGGCGACGTCATCGGGTTCGGCGCCCGCAAGTTGCGCGAGGACGACACCGGTCCCAAGTACCTCAACACCGCCGAGACGTCGATCTACAAGAAGTCCTCGGTGCTGTACGGGATCGACATGGCCAAGAAGGAGATCGCGCGCCGGCACCAAGCCGTCGTGGTCGAGGGCTACACCGACGTGATGGCAGCGCACCTGTCGGGCGTCCCCACCGCAGTCGCGACCTGCGGCACTGCGTTCGGTGCCGACCACATCGCGGTGATCCGCCGGCTGCTGATGGACCAGGACGAGTTCCGCGGCGAGGTCATCTTCACCTTCGACGGCGACGCGGCAGGGCAGAAGGCCGCGCTGAAGGCGTTCGGCGACGACCAGCGGTTCGTGTCCCAGACGTTCATCGCGGTCAGCCCCGGGGGGATGGACCCGTGCGAGCTGCGGCTGGCGAAGGGGGACCACGCCGTCCGGGACCTGGTGGCGTCCCGTGTGCCGTTGGTCGAGTTCGCCATCAAGGCCGGCCTCTCGGCGTACGACCTCGAGAGCGCCGAGGGTCGCGTGCAGGCTTTGGCGCATTCCGCACCGTTGGTCGCCAAGATCAAGGACCGGTCGCTGCGGCCCGAATACGCGCGCCGGCTGGCCGGCTGGCTGGGCATGGAGGTGGAAGCCGTCACGGCGCGGGTCATGGAGCTGACGGGGGGATCGCCGGCGCGGCGTCGGGCTGCGCCCCCGGCGGCGGATGCCGCGCTGCTCCGCCTCGAAAGAGAAGCGTTGAAGCTCGCGGTGCAGGCGCCCGTGTCGGTGGCGCCGATCTTCGACGCGCTCGACGTCGAGGTGTTCACCGATGAGACGCACCGGATGATCCACGACGCGATCCGCAAGGCCGGTGGCGTCTCGACGGCGGTTGCCGGGGAGGCCTGGGTGGAAGCGCTCGTCGAAGTCTCGCCCGACATGCTCATCCGCTCGGCTGTCGCGGCCCTTGCGGTCGAGGCGCCCCTGACGGACTGGGAGCTCGACCGGTACGCGCCGGCGACCCTCGCTCAGCTGCAGTTCCACGCCGCGATGCGGCAGATCGCCGACCTGAAGGGGAGACTGCAGCGGATCAACCCGGTCGAGGAGCCCGAGCTCTACAACCGCACCTACGCCGAGCTGATCCGGCTCGAGGCGACAGCGCGGGGTCATCGCGAGGGCGGCATCAGCTCGCTGTGAAGCTGCGCCGCCCGATCCCTGAAGCCGTCCGTGCGGTCCACGACCGACGGCTGGCTTGGGGCCTCACTGACGACGGTGTGGCCCTCGTCGCCTCACCGACCTGCCTGCACGTCGACGGCGAGCGGATCGACTGGCTGGCCGTGGAGAAGGTCGGCTGGGCCCCGCCGGTCCTCCGCCTGACCGAGATCGCCGAGGTCGAGGGCACGGGGCTCGTGCACCTGTGGCAGCTCGCCGAGGACCATCGCCTTGCCGAGACCATCCGTGAGCGGGTGACGGCGTCGGTCGGGTGGTCGGACGTGCGCACCCTGCACCCCGCTGGGGCGGTCCGCCTCGTCGGGCGACGAGTGCCGGGCCAGGACGTGCTCACCTGGCAGACCGTGTGGCAGGAGGGCACCGACCCGTCCGACCCGCTGCTCCGGGCTCAGGTCGACACCTACCTCGACGGCCTCCGCAAGTCCATCGGCTGACCCCTGCCCTTGCGTCATACCTGCGCAGCGTGTGTCCCCTGCACCTGCGATGACGTCAGGCGAGGACGTCGGCCAGCAGTGCGGCGTCGCGGTCCTTGATGCTGAGCATCGCGCGGTCCTCGAGGTCGATCGGCAGCGGCCAGTCAATCCCGAGTGCCGGGTCGAGCGGCGTGACCGCCTGGCCGGCCATCCCGGGCACCCACTCGGCGCTGAACCCGTACAGGTACTGGGTGCCGTCCACGAGCGCCTGGAACCCGTTGCCGACGCCCTTGGGCACCAGGACCTGGGTGCCGGGACGGAGGTCGACGGTCACGACCTTGCCTGAGGTGGGGGAGTCCTTGCGCAGGTCGACGTACGCGCCGAACGCGCTGCCCGCGGCGAGGGTCACGACCTTGACGATGTCCTCCGCGTGCATACCGCGCACGCCGCCCCTGCGCGTCTCGGTGAGGTTCAGCTGCAGGAACGGTCCGAGGTCGGGAAGGCCCGCGGCGAGCCACGAGGACTGCCGGTAGTACTCGCGGACCGTGCCGCGCTCGTCCGTGACCTGCTTGAGCGTGATGATCTTCAGCTGGTCGATCGCCGAGTCGGCGACGCTCATGTCCGTAATCTGGGGGAAGGTGCTCACGCGCATCCAGGCTACCGGCGCGGCCCCCGGAGCCTCGCCCGAGGACAAGGCCGGGTACGACGACGGGCTGCCCTGACCTCAGCGCCGGCCGAAGCTGACGACTGCAGCAGCCGCGACCAGGACGAGGAACCCGGCGCCGACGGCCAACGGGATCGGGACGTCGTCGTCGTTCTTCTTCCGGGGCACGATGGCCACCGTCGACGGCTCAGG
>JBHEMB010000542.1:0-12303 GCA_046262855.1 Mycobacteriales bacterium
CCGCCACTCGACACCGAGGAGGGGTACGACGAGGTCGCGACGCGCGCGCAGCCGCATCTCGATCCGGTCCATCTCCGAGTCGTAGACGCCGACGTGGTCGAAGTCGTCTGGGTCGAGGTCGACGTCGAGCTCGCGGGCCAGCACGTGCAGCACGTTCTTGTTGAAGGCAGCCGTCACGCCCGCGCTGTCGTCGTAGGCCTTGACCAGCCGGTCGGTGTCCTTGACGAGGTCGGCGCCGAGCAGGAAGAGGTCACCGGGCGCGGTGGCGCGGTGGACCCGCTGCAAGAACTCCGCGCGCGGGCCGGGCGTCAGGTTGCCGATCGTGGAGCCGAGGAACGCCACCATGCGGTCGCCGTCCCGGCCGGGAAGTGGCGCCAGCTCGTCTTCGAAGTCGGCGACGATGCCCAGGACCTGAACCGAGGGGAAGTCGCGAGTGATGCGGACGGCCGCATCGCGGATCGGCTCCTCGCTGACGTCGAGCGGCACGAACAGGGACGGCCGCACCGACTCGAGCAGCAGCTTGGTCTTGCGGGAGTACCCGGCGCCCAGCTCGACGAGGGTGCTCACCCGAGGCAGCTCAGCCGCGTGGGCGAGGAGGATCGCCGTCTCGGTGCGGGTGGGGTAGTACTCCGGTAGCTCGGTGATCTCGTCGAACAGCTGGCTGCCCTTGTCGTCGTAGAACCACTTCGGCGGGATCTCGACAGGGGACTTGGTGAGTCCCAGCCGGACGTCAGCGGCCAGCCGTCCCGGGTCCGGCGCCCGCCGGACCTCGACCGACCACGTCACGGTGTCCGTGCCAGTGTTAGCAGCACTTGGCCAGCCTGAGGCCGGAGAAGGCCCACCGCGACGCGGCCGGGAAGAAGTTCCGGTAGGTGATGCGCTCGTGGCCCGGTGGGGTGGCGCACGAAGCCCCGCGCAGCACGTGCTGGTCGTTCATGAACTTGCCGTTGTACTCGCCGACCGCACCGGCGGCAGGCTTGAAGCCGGGGTAGGGCAGGTACTGCGACGCGGTCCACTCCCAGACGTCCCCGACCATGTGGTCACCAGCGAGACCAGGATGCAGGCGGCCCAGGTCGAGGAGCTGGCCGCGACGCGGCTCGACGTCGCGGGCTGCCACCTCCCACTCGAACTCGGTCGGCAGCCGACAGCCGGCCCATCTGGCGTAGGCGTCTGCCTCGAAGAAGGACACGTGGACGACCGGCTCGCCGCGCCGCAGCTCACGCACGCCCGCAGTCGTGAACGTCATCCAGGTGCCGTCCACGTCCCACCAGTACTCCGGACAGCGCCAGCCCTCGCGCTGCACGGCGTACCAGCCGTCGGACAGCCACAGGTCAGGCCGCTTGTAGCCCCCGTCGGCCATGAAGGCCAGCCAGTCCTCGACAGTGACCGCGCGAGAGGCGATCTCGAAGTCCTCGAGGAAGACCCGGTGCCGCGGGCCCTCGTTGTCGAAGGCGAAGCCGTCGGCGGCGCCGATGTCGTGCAGCCCACCCGCGATCCCACGGAAGGACAGCGGCGGAGCAGCCGGGTTGTCCTCCTCGTCGCGGTGGAGGTACGCGGGCCCGAAAGCGTGCCGGGAGAGCAGGTGCTTCACGTCCATCACGAGCAGCTCCTGGTGCTGCTGCTCGTGGTTGATGCCGAGCTCGATCAGGGACAGCACGGCGTCGGCAGGGTCCATCGCGAGCAGCGCCTCGACGGCAGCGTTGACATGGGACCGGTAGCGGCCGATCTCCTCGACGCCTGGCCGCGTGACCAGACCGCGCTCGGGGCGGGGGTGCCGCGGCCCGACGGCCTCGTAGTAGCTGTTGAACAGGTAGCGGAAGCTCGCGTCGTACGGCTCGTAGTCGCGCGAACCGAGGACGAACTCCTCGTAGAACCACGTGGTGTGGGCGCGGTGCCACTTCGTGGGTGAGGCGTCCGGCATGGACTGCGCGGTCTGGTCCTCGGCTGAGAGTGGCGCGGCCAGCGCCTCGGTAAGGTCCCGCGACTCCACGAAGCGGTCAGTGAGCGTCGACGTGCGCACAAGCGACATTCCTTCACCCTTCCCCACTGCTCTGACAAAAAGAACGAAGATCCGCCGGCAACTGCTCTCCGACCGGCACCGCGACGTCGAGCACGTTGCCAGCAGGCGCCAGCGGACAGCTCCAGATCGGGTCGTAGGCGCAGCTGGGGTGGTATAGGAAGTTGAGGTCCAGCACGACGGAACCGCCCAGGTCGGCGCCCTTCGCGGTGTCGAGCAGGTACCGGCCCGCTCCGTACGACGTGGTCCCGGCAGTCCGGTCCTTCACGGGCACGAACAGCCCGCCGGAGTACTCGGCCAGCCACCACGCGTCGAGCGTCCCCCAGGGCGTGCGCAACAGCCCGATGCGCTCCATGACGATGCCCTCGAGAGCGCGCCGCTCGGGTGCTGCCGGCTCGAGCGGCACCTCCACCCGCCAGGCAGGGTCGTACGGCGGGACCGGCAGCCCCGTGGTGCGCCGCGGGTCGTCGGCGGCCAGCGGCGACTGCGACGACGTGCGGAACAGCTCGTCGCGACCGCGCCGCCACCAGGCGTGGCCCGCGGCAGGGTCGAGGGCCCGCACCTCGCCGTACAGCTCGTGGACCGTGCGTCGCCAGGCGAGCAGGTCCAGGGTCATCCGTGCGGGAGCTGGTCGAGCAGCCGCAGCCAGACCTCGGTCTGCGTGGGGTAGCTCGGGACCGCGTGCCACAGCCGCTGCAGCGGGACCTCACCGACGATGGCGACGGTGGCCGCATGGACCATCTCGGTCACGCCGGCGCCGAAGAAGGTCGCACCAACGAGCCGGTCACCATGGACGACGAGCTGCGCCCACCCCGGGTTGTCGTCCACGTAGAGCGAACCGCCGGCGGTGTCGCCGATGTCGTAGGACACCGTGCTGACGTCGAGGCCCTTGGCGCGCGCGGCCTTCTCGGTGAGCCCGACCGACGCGACCGGCGGGTCGGAGAACACGACCTGAGGAACGACGTCGTGGTCGGCGCTGGCGGCGTGCTGCGTCCAGGCACCCGTGAGGTCCTGGCCCCGCGCGCGTGCCGCGATGACGGTGCCGGCGACGCGACCCTGGTACTTGCCCATGTGCGTCAGCAGTGCGCGGTGGTTGACGTCGCCCGCGGCGTAGAGCCAATCGAAGCCGTCGACGCGCATCGTGTCGTCCGTCGTCAACCACTGGCCGGGCTTGAGCCCGATGCTGTCCAGCCCGAGGTCGTCGGTGTTCGGCTGCCGGCCCGCGGCCACCAGCACCTCGTCCGCCTCGATCGTGCTGCCGTCGCTGAGGCTGATGGTGACGGTCTGGTCGCGGGCCACCCGGGTCGCCGAGACGTTGGTGTGGACGTCGACGCCCGCCTCTCTCAGCCGTTCCATGACGCGCTTACCGGCTTCGGGCTCGTTGTTCGCGAGCACCTGGTCGCCGCGTTCGACCAGCGTCACGTGCGACCCCAGGCCCTGCCAGGCGAAAGCCATCTCGACCCCGACGACGCCGCCGCCGAGCACAGCGAGCCGGGCAGGTGCCTTCGATGCGCTGGTCGCCTGCTTCGCGACCCAGGGCTTCGCCTCGCGGAGGCCCTCGACCGGAGGTAGGGCTGCCGAGGAACCGGTCGCCACCACCACGGCATGCCGTGCGGTCAGCGTCACGCCGTCGACCTCTACCTGCTTGTCACCGGTGAGGCGGGCGTGCCCGCGTGCCAGCGCGATGCCGGTGTCGTCGACCCACGTCACCTGACCGTCGTCCTTCCACCCGCTGGTGAAGGAGTCGCGCCGCGCGAAGACGGCCTGCGCGTCGAGGGCTCCGACATTCACGCCGGCCATCGCGCGGGCCTCCGAGACCAGCTCGATCGGCCTGAGCAGTGCCTTGCTCGGCATGCAGGCCCAGTAGGAGCACTCGCCGCCGACCAGAGCGGATTCGACGAGGACGGCGGTCAGGCCCCCGCGCACGGCGTAGTCGGCGACGTTCTCCCCGGTCGATCCGGCACCGATGACGATGACGTCAAAGGTGGTCTCGGTCAGGTCGCTCGCCTGGTGGTCGTGCGCCACGTCAGCTCCTCTTCGACGGTCCTCGTCCTGACCCAACCACACCGGCTGCGAAGCTCATACCGACCGCGATCTGGCGTCCCCCTGACGCATTCAGGTCAGTGGTGGGCAAGAATCAGGGCGCAGCACTCCAGAGGACGAAGGAGCACGTGTGGCCAGCGACGGCACCGAGAGCACGGACAGCCCCGAGGGCGCCGGGACGGCCCCCGAGCCGACCAGGCCGGTGAAGCGGGCGCCGATCAAGCGGGCGGCCAAGAAGGCAGCGCCGTCGGCGGACGCGCCCGCGGCTGAGAAGAAGGCGCCCGCGAAGAAGGCGACGACGCCCGAGCCCAAGCCGGCCGAGCCCGAGCCCAAGCCGGTCGAGGCGTCCAAGCCGGTCGAGGTGCCGAAGCCGGTCGAGCAGGCGAAGCCCGCCGCCGAGCGGTCCTGGTCGCAGCCCTCCGCGACGACGACGTCCCTGCCCCCCGTGCAGCCGGGGGTGCCGATCACCAAGCAGCACGTGGCCGGGGTGGCGGCCCTGCTCGGGCTGTTCGTGCTGCGTCGTCGACGCCGTAAGAAGCGCGGCTGACCCGTCAGCCCGGGTTGGTCCCGAACAGGTCGTGCTCGAGCTGGTCGGAGCAGGCCTGCTCGGCAACCGCGTTCCCGTTGGCGGCGTCCTGGCAGTCGCTGAAGCGGCTCAGCGCGGACGCGTTCGCGATGACGAAGGCCCAGAAGAGGACAGCGGCGACGAGACCGATGGCACCGGTGATGATCCCTGCAAGAGCGACGCCGCCGTTGGTCGCCTCCTGACGCTTGGCCCGAGCCCGGCCGATGAACCCGAACACGATGGCCAGGATCCCGGGTACCACGAGGAACCACCCGCACAGAATCGCGGAGATGCCGAGCACGAGCGCCGCGACGCCCAGGCCGTTCCTGGCCCCGGCCACCGGAGCGCCGTACGGTGCCGGCGTTCCATACGGTGCCGGCGCTCCGTACTGCGGCGGGGCTCCGTACTGCGGCGGGGCTCCGTAAGGAGCCGGCTGTCCGTAAGGAGCCGGAGGAGGGGCGCCGTAGGGGTTTGCGGGCGGCGGGGAACCCTGCGTCGGCGGGGCGAACGGGTCGAGCGGGTCGGTCATGGCCTCCAGTCTGGCGTATGGCCAGGCCGTCGCAGGCTGCTGTGGTGGGATGGTCGTTGTGATCTCCGCCCGACGCCGGTGGCTCGCCGGTGCCGTGCTCGTCGGCGTCGGCTGGCTGGCCTCGCCGGCTCCGGTCCCGGTGTACGACGGCCTCGGTGCCCCGGACGAGCCGTACCGCTATGTCGCACCGCCGGCAGGAGCGGCGCCGACAGCGCCGCCGACGAGCGCGTCGACGGACACGCCGGTCGTGAACGGCGGCAACGTGCGTGGCCTGTCGGTGCAGACCGGCGAGCAGGGGCCGCAGTTGTCGGTCTTCCTGCCGCAGTACGCGCTGTCGGCGAACCGCGGGCCGATCCACATCTCGGCGACTCCGGCGGCGCCCACGGACGCACCCCCGGGCACCAAGGTCGACGGCAACGTCTACGTCTTCGGGCTCGCGGCGCCTGGGGGCGTGGTGTCGCTCAACCCGAAGTACGGCGGGACGGCGACCCTGTACCTGCGCTCGACGTCGCAACGGACGCCGCAACCCGCGATGTACTTCCGCACCGACGGCACGGCCCCCTGGAGCCCGTTGGCGACGACCGCGGGCGGCTTCGACGTCCGGGTGGCGAGCTTCCGCGGCGCAGGTCAGTACGTCCTGGCGCTGGCAGCGACGGCGAAGTCCAGCGGTGGCGGCGTCCCCGTGCTGCCGCTGATCCTGCTCGGCATCCTGGTCGCCTTGACGGCGGTCGTCATGGTGGTGCGGTTGCGGGCCCGCGCGGAGTGACGTCGGCATGACCCGCGTCGGGCTGCTGCTCGCCGCGTTCGCCGTCGCCGTCGGGCTGCGGGTTGTGCTCGGCCAGCCGGACGTCGCGCCGGACGTGCCCGCAGGGCTGGCCTTTGCCGCTGCGCTGCTCGTGGTCGCCTTCGCCGCAGGCACCCGGATGACCGTGAACGTGCGGGCTGTCCTCATCGGGCTCGGCGGCCTCGTGCTGGTGTGTGCCCCGGTCGCCATCGAGCGCGCCTTCACTGCCGAGCCGGTCTACGGCACGCAGGGCTTCGCCGGGTGGGCCGCGGCAGTGGTCGTCGTCGCGACGGCGGAGGAGGTGTTTCTGCGCGGTGCCCTCTACGACGCGACCGAGCGGGTGTGGGGGAGCGCTGCTGCGATCGGTTTGGGCGCGGTCTGCTTCGCGCTGCTGCACGTGCCGCTCTACGGCTGGCACGTGCTGCCCCTCGACCTGGCCGTCGGTCTCGTTCTCGGCGGGCTGCGGCAAGGCGCCGGCACGCCGGCCGCACCCGCGATCACGCACGTGGGTGCGGACCTGGTCGGCTGGTTCCTGCGTTAGTCCTCGTCGTCGCGCGGCCGGCGGAGCACGAGCACGGTGATGACGACGAGCAGCAGCACACCACCGCCCAGGAACAGTCCGCGTGTCAGGCCGATGCCGCCCGCGGAGATCGGCTTCGACCCCGGCAGCCGGACGACGGCGTAGTCGCCGATCGCCTTGAACGGCGTGGCCAGGTTGTCCCGTCCGTAGGCGGAGCTGGACACCTCGCGCCAGGGTGCGCCGGGGCCGGTGCGGAACACCACGATGGGGTTCGGCTTGGTCATGACGGCGGCGCGCAGGAACACGAAGCCGGAGGCGTCGGGGCTGACCGTCGTCGCCGGCGTGGCACTGATCCGGTACACGTTCCCGTCGAAGGAGCCCCGTGGCGGCGTCCCCTCCGCGGCGATCGGCCGCAATGTCACCGTGACCTTCGATGCGCTGCTCTGCAGCGACCCCGACGACAGCGAGACGATGAGCTGAGGCCCGGTCTCGCCGGTCTTGATGTCGACACCCTGCGAGAAGCCGCCCCGGATCGGGACGGTGGACGTGGCCGAGGTGGGAGCCGGCGACTTCCCGACGTACCGGTAGGGCTCGTCGGTGCCGATCCCGTCGTACACAGGGACCGATGCCGGGGAGGCGAGCCAGCCGAGGGTGACGAGGACCGCGCCGGCGAGCCAGCGCCTCATGCCGCGCTCTGGGTCAACGGGAGGGCGATGAGCACGAGGCTGAAGGCCGTGTAGGCCACCATGGCCACCAGCCACGGGTACTCGCTGCGCCGGGTGTCGCTCGCCTCCGGCGCGGGCCGGCGCAGGTGGCGGTGCGAGAGCACGACCGCGATGACGTGCACGGCCACGATGATGAGCAGCGAGACGTACCAGTTGACCCGTGCGGGCAGCACGTTGGTGTTCGGGACGAACCCGGTGTCGGTGTTGCCGTAGCCGGGGTTCTTCAGCAGCGGGTACAGCTGCTGCAGCTGGATCATCAGGTACTGCAGGTTGTGCGCGATGAGGTAGCCGTACGCGATCGGCACGAGGCTCGGCAGCAGCCCCGCGAGCGTCGTGAACGGTCCGTCGCGGTGCCCGCCGGCGCGTGCGGAGGCGAAGGCGAAGGCGAGGAACACGCCCAGCACCAGCAGGACCAGCGCGACCAGCGAGAGGGTGCGGAGCAGGTCGATGGCGTCGACGTTCCCGCCGTACGTGCGTCGCTCGAAGTCGTCCCATTGCGGGGTGGCGAGCAGGCCGTCGAAGTTGATGCTGATGAGCAGCAGCAGCACGAAGACCACCCGACTGGGCGAGCGGTCGAAGGGCACCTCGAGACCACCGGCGAAGCCGGGTCGACCGGGTGCGCCGAACCGCCACCAACCGAGGCGACCCCACGCGTTCCACAGCGCGGAGAACACCTCGCCGCGCTCGAGCCAGGCCGGCCCGAACAGCAGGCCGAGGAAGAAGGACATGGCCCCGTAGACCAGCAGCAGGACGCCCACGAACGACGGCTTCACCGTGTCGTTGTTGAAGACCAGCTCCCCGAGCACGAGCAGGACGAACAGTGACAGCGCCGGCCACCACCCGAAGGACCGCGGCCACTCAAGAGGCGACCTGCGTGCGAGCACGAGCTTGCGCAGGCCGGCGTCGTTGCCGAGCCGCGCCAGGTTGGCGAACGGGTTCACCGGGCGGGTCCAGTCGCCCAGCAGGCCGCAGCTCAGCGGAACGGCGATCCAGAGCAGGATCCAGAACACCATCGGCGCGAGGTTGTCGGAGACCTCCTGGGTACCGGTCAGGCCGACTGCCGCGATGGCGAGGAGCAGGACGACGGAGACGAGTGCCGCGACCGGGTTCAGGTCGGTCGCCGGGATGACGTCGTCTGCCTCCACCGCCGCGGGGACGGCGGTGTCGCGACGGAGCACCAGCAGGAACGACAGCAGGACGACGGTGACACCGCTGATGACGAACAGGTACAGCGGGATGGGGAGCTCGTAGCGCTCGCCGAAGGTGTGAGCGAGCACGATTGACGGGCGTCCCATGTCGCCAGCCTAGGAGCACGAGTCTGACGCCCGCCCGCTTCGGTCAGCCGGCTTTCAGGGCCGAGGCCTCGGTATGTTTCACCGGTGCGCGCCCCTGCTCCGCTCCTCGTCGTGCTGGCGGCGCTTGCGGCGCTGACCGTGGTACCCGGCTCGGCCTCCTCGACCGCGGCGTGCCCCTGGGTCGGCAGCGCGGCGGCTCCGGCGACCAAGGCCTCGCAGGTCGTCAGCCGCATGACGCTGGGCGAGAAGGTGCAGCTCGTCAGTGGCGCCACCAACCACGGGCCGTCCGCAGGACTCGTCAAGGGGGTGCCGCGGCTGTGCATCCCCGACCTGGTCCTCAACGACGCGAGCGCTGGGCTCGGCAACCGGCAGACCGGCACGACGGCCTTCCCGGACGAGATCGGTCAGGCAGCTACCTGGGACAGCTCACTCCAGGCGTCGATGGGGCGGGCCCTCGGGATCGAAGCCGTCGCCAAGGGCGTCAACGTGGTCTTCGGTCCTGGGGTCAACTTGGCCCGAAACCCCTTGAACGGCAGGGGTTTCGAGTACGCCGGTGAGGACCCGTTACTTGCCGGCAAGACGGCGGCGGCGTTGGTGCAGGGTGTCCAGTCCCAGCACGTCATCGCGACCGTCAAGCACCTCGCCCTGAACGACCAGGAGACCAACCGGACGTCGGTCTCCTCCGACGCCAGCGAGCGCGTGGCGGCCGAGCTCTACCTGCCGCCCTTCGAGGCGGCGGTGCGTGCCGGAGTCGGCGCTGCGATGTGCGCCTACAACCGGGTCAGCGGCAGCTACGCCTGCCAGGACAAGAGCCTGTTGGACGGCGTTCTCAAAGGCAGGCTCGGCTTCACGGGCTTCGTCGTCAGTGACTTCCAGGCCACCCACTCGACGGCTGCCGCCAACACCGGCCTCGACATGGAGCTGCCGGCCGCGCGCTACTTCGGGTCGGCGCTGACGAAGGCAGTGCAGTCGGGAGCCGTGCCGGTGTCGCGGCTCAACGACATGGTGAAGCGGGTGCTGACCACGATGTTCCGGGTCGGGGTTGTCGACCACCCGCCGCGCGCGCCCGCGTCGATGGCGACGACGTCGAGGAGCATCTCGGTGGCGACCCGGGTTGCGCAGCAGGGCGCGGTGCTGCTGAGGAACACCGGTGTGCTGCCCCTCGCGTCCTCGGTCAAGCGGATCGCGGTGATCGGTGACGCGGCGAGCGCGGACGGGGCGAAGCGCGCGTCGCAGGGGTACGGGAGCGCGCACGTCCCGCAGTTCGGCTACTCCGATCACGTGAGCTCGCCGCTGGCCGCCATCACCGCGCGCGCCGCTCGCGCCGGCGGGTCGGTGACCTACTCCGACGGGAGCAACCCGGCCCGGGCGGCGCTCGCCGCGGCCGCCGCCGACGTGGCCGTCGTGTTCGTCAACGACGTGAACAACGAAGGGCTCGACCGGCCCGACCTCAAGCCGCACTCCGGCAGCTGCTCGACGACCGGGGGCAGCGACTGCAGCTACTCCTCTGTCGACCAGGACCAGCTGGTGAAGTCTGTTGCGGCGGCGAATCGGCGGACGATCGTGGTGCTCCAGACCGGTGGTCCCGTCGAGATGCCGTGGGCAGGCCAGGTCGCCGGCATCGTCGAGGCATGGTTGCCCGGCCAGATCGACGGTGCGGCGCTGGCGCCGCTGCTCTGGGGCGACGTGAACTTCTCCGGCAGGCTGCCTGTGACGTTCCCAGTGGCGCAGCAGGACGGTCCGCTCAAGACGGCGGCGCAGTACCCGGGGGTGAGGGACAGCAAGGGCGTGCCGCACGTGGTCTACAGCGAGGGCTTGCTGGTCGGCTACCGCTGGTACGACGCGCAGCGCATCAAGCCGCTCTACCCGTTCGGGTTCGGGCTTTCCTACACCAGCTTCCGGTACTCGAGGCTGCGGATGGTCCCGACTTCGAGCGGCGTGACGGTCCAGGTGACGCTCACAAACTCCGGCGCGCGGTCGGGCGCGGAGGTCGTGCAGGTCTACGTGAGCGCTCCGTCGTCGGCCGGGGAGCCCCCCAAGTCGCTCGCGGGCTACACGAAGCTCACGCTCGCGCCCGGTCAGACCCGGACCGTCTCGATCCCGGTCAGCAACCGCTCGTTCGCCGTCTGGAGCGCCGCCCGGCACGCCTGGACGCCGGTCCCGGGCTGCTGGGTCGTCCGCGCCGGAGGGGGCTCCACGTCGCTTCCGCTGCTCGGAAAACTGTCGCGCGGGGCCAAGACCTGCTAGAACACGTTCTATGTTTGAGGTGGATCTGCTCGTCGTGGGCAGCGGGGGCGGCGGCCTGGCGGCCGCGCTGACTGCTGCGGACCTGGGCCTGTCGGCCGTCGTGATCGAGAAGACCGACCTGTTCGGCGGCTCCACGGCGCTGTCCGGCGGCGCGCTGTGGATCCCGAACAACCCGACGCTGGTGAAGGCCGGGCAGGCCAACCCGCCCGACGAGGTGCTGACCTACCTCGAAGCGCTCACCGAGGGCCGCGTGCCTCGAGCGCGCCTCGAGGCCTGCGTCGAGCACGGCCCGAAGCTCATGCAGCTGCTCGCGAAGAGCAAGTGGATGAAGTTCACCTGATGCCGCGGCTACTCTGACTACCACCCTGAGTACCCCGGCGGGAAGCCGCTGGGCCGCTCGATCGAGGCGAAGCCGATCAACACGAAGGTGCTGGGTGCGGAGGAGTCCCACCAGCAGAAGAACGCGATGGAAGGTCCACTGGGGCTCTGGATCACCATCGGCGACTTCGTGCACCTGAACATGATCAAGCGCACCCGCAAGGGCAAGCTGCTCGGCCTCAAGGCCGGCTGGCGGGTCGCCTCCAACTCGGTGCTCAAGCGGCACATGGCGACGGGCGGTCGTGCCCTGATCGCGCGGATGAGGCTCGCGATGCGCGATGCCGGCGTACCCCTGCGTCTGAACACCCCACTGCGCGAGCTGGTCGTCGAGAACGGCCGCGTCGTGGGTGCCGTCGTCGGCGACGGCGAGGTCATCCGCGCCCGCAAAGGCGTGCTGCTGGCCACCGGCGGTTTCGAGCACGACCTCGCCATGCGCAAGGAGCACCTGCCCGAGGGCGGCCAGGACGATGTTTCCGCGGGTGCGCCGGGCAACACCGGGGACGGCATCCGGGCGGGACTCGCGCTCGGCGCCGACGTCGACCTGCTCGACGACGCCTGGTGGATGCCGTCCCTCGTCGAGCCCCGCAGCGGCGACGTCATCGTGCTGGTCGCCGAGCGGGCGATCCCCGGCGCGGTCATCGTCGACCGGACCGGCAAGCGCTTCACCAACGAGGCGTCGCCGTACGTGAACTTCGTGCACGACCAGCTGTCCGGCGGACATGTCCCGTGCTGGTTCGTCATGGACCAGAAGGCCCGCGACCGGTACCCCTTCGCCCGTGCCCTACCCGGGCGTCGGCTGTCCCGGGCCTACTACGAGGCCGGCGTCGCGCACCAGGCGGACAGCCTCGCGGAGCTCGCGGCGACCCTCGAGCTGCCCGGCCTCGTCGAGACCGTGGAGCGGTGGAACAGCATGGCGCGCAAGGGCGTGGACGACGACTTCCACCGCGGCGAGAGCGCCTACGACCGCTACTACGGCGACCCGACGCTGCCGAACCCGGTCATGGACACCATCGACCAGGGGCCGTTCTACGCGGTGCGGCTCGAGGTCGGCGACCTCGGCACCAAGGGCGGGCTCGTGACTGACGAGCACGCGCGGGTGCTGCGGCCCGACGGCACTCCGATCGAGGGCCTCTACGCGACCGGCAACACCGCCGCGTCCGTCATGGGCAACGAGTACGCCGGCGCCGGCGCCACCATCGG
>JBHEMB010000543.1:0-15139 GCA_046262855.1 Mycobacteriales bacterium
CATCGAGGCCCTTGAAGAGGAGGGCGTGCAGGTCTACCCCGGCTCTGCGGCGCTGCGGCATGCCCAGGACAAGCTGGTGATGCGCGAGCGGCTGGCCGCCCTCGGTGCACCGGTCCCGCCCTTCGCCGCTATCTCGACGGCTGCGGACCTGCAGGCGTTCGGCGCCGAGCACGGCTGGCGGCTCGTGCTCAAGGCAGCCACCGGCGGCTACGACGGCAAGGGCGTATGGATCGTCGGCTCCCTCGAAGAAGCCGCGCCGGTGATCGCGTCGGGGGTACGGCTGCTCGCCGAGCAGAAGGTGCCGCTGCAGCGCGAGCTGGCCGCGGTGGTGGCCCGCAGCCCCTATGGCCAGGCCGCCGCGTGGCCGGTCGTGGAGACCGTGCAGCTCGAAGGCATCTGCGTCGAGGTCGTCGCGCCGGCGCCCGGGCTCCCGGAGGACCGCGCGGTCGAGGCGCAGGCCCTCGCCCTGCGCATTGCCGCCGAGCTCGACGTCGTCGGTGTCCTTGCCGTCGAGCTCTTCGAAACGGCCGAGGGCCTGCTCGTCAACGAGCTCGCCATGCGACCGCACAACAGCGGGCACTGGTCGATCGAGGGCTCTCGCACGTCGCAGTTCGAGCAGCACCTGCGTGCGGTGCTGGACTACCCGCTCGGTACGACGGGGCTGACCGCTCCGGTCGTCGTGATGGCCAACCTGCTGGGCGGCGAGGGCGACCCCGACCTGGACAAGCGGCTGCACCTGCTGTTCGCCCATGACCCTGCGCTGAAGGTGCATTTGTACGGCAAGCAGGTCCGGCCCGGTCGCAAGATCGGTCACGTGACCGCGCTGGGTGATGATCTGCACGACACGCGCAGCCGTGCGCAGGCCGGCGCGCACTACCTGAGGACGGGCACATGGCTGAGCTCCTGAACGCCCCGGCAGTCGGGATCATCATGGGCAGCGACAGCGACTGGCCCACGATGGAGGGGGCGTCCGAGGCGCTGCGCGAGTTCGACGTCCCGCACGAGGTGCATGTCGTGTCCGCGCACCGCACGCCCGTCGACATGCTGGACTACGCGGCTGCCGCGGCCGACCGCGGGCTGCGCGTCGTCATCGCGGGGGCCGGGGGGGCGGCGCACCTGCCGGGAATGGTCGCGTCGATGACACCGCTGCCGGTCATCGGCGTGCCCGTGCCGCTCAAGCACCTCGACGGCATGGACTCGCTGCTGTCCATCGTGCAGATGCCCGCGGGGGTGCCAGTGGCCACGGTGTCGGTCGCCGGTTCCCGCAACGCCGGCCTGCTCGCCGTACGCATCCTCGCGACCAGTGATCCCGACCTGCTGCAGCGGATGCGCGCGTTCCAGGTGGCGCTGGCCGACCAGGCGCGGGCCAAGGACGCCGCGTTGCAGGTACGTCTCGCCTGACCGACACGGGCTTCGCCCGGCTTGTGACGTCCGTTACCTTGAGGGGCCTTCGCGCGTTGTCGGGGCAATGCCGATCTGCCTACGAGGTGACACTGGTGCCTGCACAGCCGAGCCGCCGTGCGGTCCTCACCTCCGCCGTGGCCGGTGTGGCGGCGGTGGGAGCCGTGGCATCGCACGCCTCGGAGGCTGCGACGGCGACGCGCGCCGTTCCCGTCTCCCGCGACCCGGTGCTGCATGCCGTGCGCCGGCTGACCTTCGGGGCCACGCCGGCCCTCGTCGCGCACGTGCGCAGAGTCGGCGTCAGCGCCTGGGTGGACCAGCAGCTCACCGGCGTGCCTGACGCAGGCGCAACCTTGCACGGCACCGGACCGGCCTCGCTGCCCCTCCCGCCCGCTGCCTCGTCGGAGGCGATGACCGAGCTCGGTCGCCGCGGGATCACCGACCTGCAGGTGCAGACCTTCGCCCGCGCCGCCTTCGGCGACAACCAACTCTACGAGGTGCTTGTCGAGCTCTTCACGAACCACCTGTCGATCTACGGTCCGGCGTACGCGCCGTACAAGGTCGTCGACGACGCGAACGTGGTGCGCAAGCACGCGCTGGGCGCCTTCGCGGACATGCTCGCGGCCAGCGCGCAGAGCCTGGCGATGCTGCTCTACCTGAGCCAGGCGTACTCGCGCGGCAGCAACCCGAACGAGAACTACGCCCGCGAGCTCATGGAGCTGCACACCGTCGGCGTCAACGGCGGCTACACCCAGCGCGACGTGCACAACGCCGCGCTCGCGCTGACCGGCCTGAGCGTCGACGCGAGCACCGGCACCTTCACCTATCGCGCCGAGTGGCACCACGTCGGGCCGGTGCGCGTACTGGGCTGGTCGCACCCGAACCGCGACCAGAGCAAGGGCAAGGAGGTCGCGCTGTCGCTGGTCTCCTACCTGGCGCGCCACCCGATGACGGCCCGTCGGATCGCCACCAAGCTGGTACGGCGACTGGTGAGCGACCAGCCACCGGCGGGCCTGGTCGCGAGCGCGGCCGAGGTCTACCGCGCAAGCGGCACCCAGATCGTGCCGGTCGTCAAGCACATCGTGGGCTCGCGCGACTTCCAGCACGCCATCGGGCAGAAGGCGCAGCGCCCGTTCGAGTGGTTCGTGCAGTGCGTGCGCGCGCTCGACCTGCGGCCGGCTGCTGACCTGACGCTGAACGGAGCCGCGATCGTCAAGGCGCTGCGGACGCTCGGCCAGGCGCCGTTCGAGTGGGCACCACCGAACGGGTACCCCGACAGCACCGGCGCCTACGCGTCCACCGCCACGATGCTGGCGCGCTGGAACACTGCGCAGGCCCTCGTGCAGGGCAAGGTCCAGGGCCTGGGCCGACCCAACCCCGGCGCGTTGCTCGGGACGCCGGTCCCGACGACGGCCGGCGACGTCGTCGACCGGCTGTCCGAGGTCGTGCTCGGTGTCTCGCCGCGCGCTGGTCTCAAGCGGGCGGTGCTCACCGGTGTGGGGTTGAAGGCCACCCACTGGCTCGACGCGTCGGAGGCGGCGGGACTGGTGGCGCCGATGGCCGCGCTGCTGCTCTCGTCCCCGGAGGCGCTGGTCCGATGACGGCTCCCGTGAACGAGTGCCAGGACCTCGTCTGCACGCGCCGACGGCTGCTGGCAGGTGCCGGTGCCCTCGGCGGCCTGGGCGCGTTGGAGGTCGCCGCCCCACGGATGGCGTTCGCAGCCGAGCGGCGCGACACCGACCTGCTCCTCGTCGTCTCCCTGCGCGGCGGTGCCGACGGCCTGTCGCTGGTCCCGCCCATCGCCGACCACGACTACCTCGCGGCCCGCCCGGACATCGCCGTCAGGCCCGCCCAGGCGTTGCGGCTGGACCGCCAGTTCGGCCTGCACCCGGCGTTCGCGCCGCTGATGCCGTACTGGCACAGCAGGCAGCTCGCCGTCGTGCACGCCGTCGGGGACTCCGACGGCACCCGCTCGCACTTCGAGGCGACCGACGCGATGGAGCGCGGCGTCAACGTCAGCAACCGCGAGCAGACCGGCTGGATCGACCGGCTCATGACGGCTCGTGGCCTGAGCCCCAGCGACTTTCCCGCGATGGCTGTCGGTACGCCGCCGGGCAGCCTGCGTGGCGGCGCCCCCGCCCTCTCGCTCTCCTCTGTGTCCGACCTGCGGGTGCAGGTGCCCCGGAGTGCCACGCACCGCACCGAGGTCGCCCTCAGCCAGATGTACGACGGCATCAGCGGGCCCAACGCCCTCGCCGCGCGTCAGACGCTCGACGCACTGCGGCGACTGGCCCCGTACCGCGACCAGGCCTACGTCCCTCGGCGCGGCGTGACCTACCCCACCGACTCCTTCGGGCACGGGCTGTCGCAGATCGCGCAGATCGCGCGTGCCGGGCTGGGGCTCGAGGTCGCGACGATCGACGCAGCCGGCGGCTGGGACATGCACGAGGCCCTGGGCACGGCGACCGGTGGCTTGATGTACCGGCAGGTCACCTCGCTCGCCAACGGCCTCGCCGCCTTCGCGAGGGACCTGGGTCCGCTGCTCGCCCGGACCACCATCGTCACCGTGTCGGAGTTCGGGCGCCGGGTGCAGCAGAACGGCAGCGGCGGCGTCGACCACGGCCACGGCTCCGCGATGCTGGTGCTGGGCGGCGGCATCCGCGGCGGCCGCGTCTACGGCCGCTGGCCCGGGCTCGGCGGGAAGCAGCTGGAGCACGGCGACCTGCGCCCCACGACCGACTACCGCGACGTGCTCGGCGAGCTCGTCCACCGCCGCCTCGGTGGCGCGCGGATCCTCGGCACCGTGTTCCCCGACCACCGCCCGCACGAGCTCGGCCTCGCCCGCCAGCGCTGACCCCCTTGCGTCCGCTCGGGTGGACAGCCGACGGTTCGGGCCTCAGTCGCCCGCGTGCTGGGCAGCCGTGAAGGCCCAGGTCCGCAGCTGGTCGAGCGGCACCGAGCCAGGTGCCACCCAGCTCGTCGCGATCCCGCCGCGGGTCACCACCAGCACCTGGTGGGCGTTGCCCGAGATGCCGGGGAACCCGTAGCCGTAGGTGGGGAACAGCGCGGCCGCGCTCGTCGTGCCGGGGACATCCACCACGGTGGCGTCCGGGTTGGTCCCCGGTCCGTTCTGCTCCGTCGAGGTCGGCTCGCTCAGCTGGGACCGGAACACCTCGACGGGCACGCCGCCCGGGAGCTGCAGGTGCACGGCCGCGGTCCCCGGCTGGCCGCCGACGGAGTCCTCCCGCCGGGCAGAGGTGTCCGCCGGCAACGCGTTGGCCTCGACGTCGGCGAGAAGCTCGGCGGACATCGACCCGAGCGGCGCAGGCGAGGGCACGACGCTCTGGCCCGGGGGCGGGCTCGGCCGGGTGTGGGTTGCCTGGAAGGCCGACCACTGGGCTGGCGTCAGCAGCCAGTCACGGCCGGTCTGAGGGACGAAGGCGGGAGTGATGCTGGGAGCCGGTGAGCCCTGCGGCACGCCCCCGCCGAGGTACGGCGCAACGGTGCTGCTGGACGACGAGAGCGCTGAGGTCGCTACCACCGCAACGGCCACCAGCGAGAGTGCCCCTGCAGACGCGCCGGCGATGGCCAGCCGCTGGCGGGTGCGGCGCTTGCGTCGTACGGCGTCGAGCGTTCCCGCGGGAACGGGTAGCGCCAGCCGCTCGTCGTGCAGGGTGTCGTGGAGAAGCTGGTCGAGGTTCATGGAGCGCTCGTCTCGAGGTCGGGGGACAGCGTCGCGCGCAAGGTCCGCAGGGCGCGGGAGGCCTGGCTCTTGACGGTCCCGGGGGAGCAGCCGAGGACCCGGGCGATCTCCGCCTCGGAAAGGTCCTCGTAGTAGCGAAGGACGATCACAGCGCGCTGCCGCGGCGGGAGCTGCCGCAGCGCACTCATGGTGCGGTCGCGTTCCTCGAGCGAACCGCTCTGCGGGGCTGCCGGGTCGTAGCCGACAGGGAGAGCGGCCTCGCGACGGGACCGCCGCCACCAGGAGGTGTGGGTGTGGACCATGGCTCGACGGACGTACGCGTGCGGCTGGTCGTGCTCGATCCGCCGCCACCGCACCCACGTGCTCACCAGCGCCTGCTGCACCAGCTCTTCGGCGCGCAGCGGGTCACCGGTCAGGACATGGCCGAAGCGGAGCAGCCCGGGCAGGGCCGCAGCCGCGAACTCCTCGAAGTCGGTCACGTCACCTGAACGTCGCAGCGCCCCCGAGGGTTGTCACGACCGCCACTCGATCTTCGGGCAACTGTCCATGACGACGGTGAGGCCGGCCCCGCGGGCACGCTCTGCCGCCGCGTCGTCCACCACGCCGAGCTGCATCCAGATCCCCTTCGCACCGATCGCGATGGCCTCGTCGACGACCGGCCCCACCAGGGAGGACCGGACGAAGCAGTCCACGACGTCGACCGCGAAGGGGATGTCGGACAGCGACACGTACCCCGGCTCGCCGTGCACTGTGTCGGCGTGCGGATGCACAGGCACGATGCGCTTTCCCTTGCGCTGCAGGAACTCTGCAACATCCCAGGCTGCGCGGCCCTCGTTCGAGGAGAGGCCGACCACAGCCCAGGTCTGCATGTCCAGCAACGTGTCGACGTCCATCCCTCGACCCTAGGCGAAGCTGTCGAACCGGTCCCGGATGCGCTGCACGTCGCGCCGACGCTGCTCGTAGGTCGCGCCCACGCCGACGAGCAGCGCACCGGCGGCAGCCAGCACGAGCCAGCGGGGCAGGGCAGCCGCGTACGGCGCCAGCAGGTGCACCGCGTCGACGGCCAGGACCGACCCGCCGATGGCCAGGGGCGCACGCAGCCGCTGCTGGCTCCCGACCAGCAGCACGGCAGCTGCGGCCAGCAGCAGCATCAGCCCGCGGAACGGCGTGGGGTCGTCCAGGGAGGTCAGCAGCGAAGGGACGAGTGCGAGCGCCAACCCCGCGCCGTACGCCTCGAACGACCCCATCCCCGGGTGGGACCGCCGTAGGTATCCGAGGGCAAGTGTCATCACCGCGAGCGGCAGGACGTACGGCTCCGGCGCGTGGACGTTGGCGTCGGCGAGCCGGACCCAGGAGGACGCCGAGAGCAGCAGCGCACCGGCGTACCCGACAGCGCGCCGATCGGGGCGGACGGCGACGGCGAGGGCGAGGACCCCGTCGACGGTCAGCGACCACGACAGCCAGCCGGCATCGCCAGTGCACAGGCTGAGGCCGACAGTGCCGAGCAGGGCGGCCGCGACCTCAGCGCCCAGTCCGTGCAGCCCGCGCAGGACGAACGACAGCGCGACGCACACCGCGACGGCGAGCAGCAGCACCGCTCCGACCTGGTCCGTGTGCAGGTCCTGTGCGACGGCGACGGCGGCCAGCTCCGCACCCGCGAGCGACAGCGCGGCGCCGGTCAGCAGCCCCCAGCGAACAGCGACGGCACCGGCGAGGACCGCGGCGACCGGCAGGGCAGCGAGAGTGGTGTCCTGCTGGGCCAGCGACCACGCGGTAGCGATGGTGGCGACCCCGAGGCCTGCCGGGCCCAGCGCCGGGATCTTGGCGCTGCCCGCGCACAGCGCAGCGGCCAGGGCGAGCTGGATGACGATCGCTGTCCGGAAGCCGGTGGCCAGGCCCAGCGGCAGCGCGACGGCGGCAAGCCCGAGCAGGCAGGAGGCGGGGAGCAGAGCGTCCCGTACGCGGTCGAGCACCACCCCGGCCGCCAGTGCCGCGCCGGCCGCAGCGGCGAGCACGACGACAGTGACGACGGTGCCGTCCCACGAGATCCCGACGGCGACCGCGTCCCGGGCCCGGGTGCCGCTGAACGACCAGGCATCGGCCAGCCAGGTGAGCGGTCCGGCGACGGCCTCCGCCACACCGGGGGTTTCGACGAGCACCGCTGCGGCGGCCACGGCCAGCGAACCCAGCACCGCCTCCTTCCGCTCCTTCAGCAGCGCGGCGAGCTGCAGCGAGACCAGCGCCACGGCGGCGAGCACGAGCGGTCGCTGGGCGTCGGTGAGGCTCGGTCGGCTGGCGACCCAGCCGGCTGCTGCGACCAGCAGGGGTACGGCGAGAGCAGCGCCCTGCACCTGCTGCGCCGCCAGGCCGGCAGCGACCGCGGCCAGGACCAGCAGGCCGATGCAGCCGGCAGGCTCCGCGTCGGCGTAGGACACACCGGCTGCGACCAGGACGCCTGAGGTCCAGAGCGCGCCGAACGCGCCCGCCGTCCACTGCACGACCGGCGGAAGCGGCAGCCGGGCAGCGCCGGCATTGGCCGCGACGAGCAGGGCCAGCACGGTGGCCACGCGCGCCGCCGGTCCGTGGTGACCGGCGAGCTCGAGGACGACGGCGCCCTGGGCGAGCACCACGGCGGCGGCCTGCGTCACGCGCAGCGCCGTGCCGGTGGCCCACAGCCCGGCGAGCAGCGCCAGCAGGCCGCTGGCAACGGCGGCGTACGCCGCGGCGTCCATCGAGGACCCGAGGCCTGCTCGCCGTACCGCCCAGGCATCGACGACCGACAGGACCACGGCGACCGCGGCCACAGCTTCGGCGCTGGCGGGCAGCGTCCGTCGCGACAGCTCGGTCGCGCCGGCTGCGGCGAGCAAAGTGAGCAGCACCAGCACGACGGCCCGGCCGGTGACGCCGAGGTGGGAGTAGGTGACGGCCGCGAAGACCAGTCCTGCGGCAGCGAGCAGCAGCGCGCCGAGCCCGAGCAGGGTGTTCTGGGCCGACGTCGCACTGCTCTCGCGAGGCGGCGACCAGACGCCCACCGGCACGGGGGTGGCGGGCACGGGGGTGGCGGGCGTGGGCGTCGGCAGTGGGTTCCGCAGCCGCGCCAGCAGCGCGATGCGCTCGGCGGTCAGCGTGGCGAGCTGCTGGTCGACCCACCACAGCCGGGCCGCGTCCGGGCCGAGCAGGCTCAACCCGCAGCGCGGGCAGCGGTCGGCGCCCGTGAGAGGGGCCCGACAGTCAGGACAAGGAGTGCTCATGAGCGACAGCGTGTCGCCCCGGGTGCCCTGACGTCGTGAGTAGCGCTACCTACGCCCGCTGCGCGGGCGCGCGGGTCACGGCCGGCCGAGGGCGCGGTAGGTCCACCCGGCGGCGCGCCACAGCTCGGGGTCGAGGGCGTTGCGGCCGTCGACGATGCGCTTGTGCGTGACCACCTGCGAGAGCGCAGCCGGATCCATCTGGCGGAACTCGGCCCACTCGGTGAGGTGCAGCACGATGTCGGCGCCGGTGCTGGCCTCGACCGCGGAGCTCCGGTAGCCGAGCTCAGGGTGCTTGACCCGCGCGTTGTCCATGGCCTCCGGGTCGTACAGCGTCACCGCGGCACCTTGCGTCTGGATGGACGCTGCGACGTCGAGTGCGGGCGAGTCGCGGATGTCATCGGAGTTCGGCTTGAAGGCCGCACCCAGCACGGCCACCCGGGCGCCGGCGAACGAGCCGCCGAGCTCCTCGCGGGCGAGATCGATCATCCGGGCGCGGCGCCGCAGGTTGATGGCGTCGACCTCACGCAGGAACGACAGCGCCTGGTCCACCCCGAGCTCTCCGGCGCGGGCCATGAAGGCGCGGATGTCCTTGGGCAGGCAGCCTCCGCCGAAGCCGAGACCCGCGTGCAGGAAGCGGCCGCCGATCCGGGTGTCGTAGGACAGTGCCTCCGACAGCTTGGTCACGTCGGCGTGGGTCGCCTCGCAGACCTCTGCCATCGCATTGATGAAGGAGATCTTGGTGGCCAGGAAGGCGTTGGCCGCGACCTTGACGAGCTGGGCGGTCGCGAAGTCCGCGACGACCACGGGCGTCGGCAGGTCGATGACCGGCTGGAACGCGGCGCGCAGCTTGGCCTCGGCCTCCGCGGACCGCACGCCGAAGACGAGGCGGTCCGGGGTCAGCGTGTCCTCGACGGCGAAGCCCTCGCGCAGGAACTCCGGGTTCCACGCCAGCTCCGCATCGGCCCCGGACGCGACGAGCTCTTCGGCCAGCCGTTCCGCCGTACCCGCAGGGACCGTGGACTTGCCGACGACGAGCGCACCCGGACGCAGGTGCGGGAGCAGCGACCGGAACGCGGCGTCGACGTAGGTCATGTCGGCGGCGTACTCGCCCTGCTTCTGCGGCGTGCCGACGCAGACGAAGTGCACGTCGCCGAACGCGCCGACCTCCTCGAAGGAGGTCGTGAACCGCAGCCGGCCGCTGTCGAGGTTCTTCTGCAGCAGCTCCGGCAGGCCGGGCTCGAAGAAGGGCACCTTGCCCGCCTGCAGGGCGGCGACCTTCGCCTCGTCGACGTCGAGGCCGAGGACGTCGAAGCCGAGCTCCGACATGCAGACCGCGTGCGTCGCACCGAGGTACCCGGTGCCGATGACGGTGAGGCGGGGGCGTTCAGTCATGGCGGAGAGGTTACCGGGGCGTCACTACGATCAGGTCATGGCGACCAGTGACCCCGGCTACTCCCTGTACGGCCTCACCGACGAGCACAAGATGCTGCGGCAGGCGGTGCGCGAGCTCGCAGAGGACAAGATCGCCCCGAGGGCGGCCGAGATCGACGAGACCGGCGAGTACCCGTGGGACGTCCACGAGGCGCTGAAGAAGGCCGACCTGCTCGCACTGCACGTCCCCGAGGAGTACGGCGGGCCCGGCGCCGACCGGATCGCGCACTCCATCGTCGTGGAGGAGGTCGCCCGGGTCTGTGCCTCCTCCTCGCTGATCGTGGCCGGCAACAAGCTGGGCACGATGGGCCTCATCCTGGCCGGGTCGGAGGAGCTCAAGAAGGCCTACCTGCCCATGGTGGCGGCCGGCGAGGCGACGTTCTCCTACGCCCTGTCCGAGCGCGAGGCCGGCTCCGACGCCGCGGCCATGAAGACGCGCGCTGTCCGCGACGGCTCCGACTGGGTGCTGAACGGGTCCAAGTGCTGGATCACCGGGGCCCAGGTCAACACGCACTTCACCGTGATGGTCTCGACCGACCCGTCGAAGGGCCCGAAGGGAATCAGCGCCTTCGTCGTGCACGCCGACGACCCCGGCTTCTCCGTGGGAACCAAGGAGCGGAAGCTCGGCATCAAGGGGTCCCCGACGTCGGAGATCTACTTCGAGGACTGCCGCATCCCTGCGGACCGCATGATCGGCGAGGAGGGCACCGGCTTCATCACGGCCCTCAAGACCCTCGACCACACCCGCTCGATGATCGGCGCCCAGGCGGTCGGCATCGCGCAGGGCGCGCTCGACGCGTCCATCGCCTATGTCAAGGAGCGCAAGCAGTTCGGCAAGGCGGTGGCGGAGTTCCAGGGCGTGCAGTTCATGCTCGCCGACATGGCGATGAAGGTGGCGGCTGCGCGCCAGCTGGTGTACGTCGCGAACGCGTCAGCCGAGCGCGGTGACCCCGACCTCACGTTCCTGTCGAGCGCGTCGAAGACGTTCGCCTCCGACACCGCGATGTCGGTCACCACCGACGCCGTGCAGCTGTTCGGCGGCTACGGCTACACGCGCGACTTCCCGGTCGAGCGGATGATGCGGGACGCCAAGATCACCCAGATCTACGAGGGCACCAACCAGATCCAGCGCATGGTGATGGCCCGCCAACTCCTCGCCTGAGTACCCCCCCTCCTCCCCGCATGAAGGGATACTGCGATGGCGATTTCGACGCTGGATCGCCATCGCAGTATCCATTCATCGCGGCTGGGGAGGAGGGCCATATGAAGCGGGTCGTCATCATCGGGTCCGGGTTCGGCGGGCTGTTCGCGGCGAAGGCGCTCAAGCGGGCCGACGTCGACGTCACGCTCGTCGCCAAGACGAGCTACCACCTCTTCCAGCCGCTGCTCTACCAGATGGCGACCGGCATCCTGTCGGAGGGCGAGATCGCGCCGGCCACCCGCGAGGTGCTCAAGCGGCAGAAGAACACCCGGGTGCTGCTCGGTGAGGTCACGGACATCGACGTCGAGGCCCGCACCGTCACCAGCCGGCTGCTGGACCGGACCACCGTCACGCCGTACGACGAGCTGATCGTCGCAGCCGGCGCGGGGCAGTCGTACTTCGGCAACGACCAGTTCGCCCGCCACGCCCCGGGCATGAAGAGCATCGACGACGCCCTCGAGCTGCGCGGCCGGATCTTCGGTGCCTTCGAGCTCGCCGCGCTGGCGACCGACCACCAGGAGATCGACCGGCTGCTGACCTTCGTCGTGATCGGCGCCGGGCCCACCGGTGTCGAGATGGCGGGCCAGATCAGCGAGCTGGCGCGCCGGGCGCTGGTCGGCGACTTCCGCAACATCGACCCGCGGACGGCTCGGGTCGTGCTCGTCGACTTCGCGCCGGAGGTGCTGGGCTCGTTCGGCGACCGGTTGTCGGCAGACGCGCAGCGCCGGCTGCAGGAGATCGGCGTCGAGGTGCAGCTCGGCAAGAAGGTCGTCGGTGTCGACCGCGACGGCGTCACGGTCGAGGACGAGGACGGCAGCACGAGCCTGATCCCGAGCTTCTGCAAGATCTGGGCGGCGGGTGTCAGCGCGTCGCCGCTGGCCCGTCAGCTCGCCGAGCAGACCGGCTCCGAGGTCGACCGCTCCGGCCGCATCAAGACCCTGGACGACACCACCCTGCCGGGTCACCCGGAGGTCTTCGTCATCGGCGACATGGCCAGCCTCAGCGGCTACCCGGGCGTCGCGCAGGTGGCCATCCAGGGAGCCCGGCACGCCGCGCGGATCATCAAGGGCAAGCCGCGCACGCCGTTCGTCTGCAAGGACAAGGGCTCGATGGCCACGGTCAGCCGCTTCCACGCGGTGGCCAGCGTCAAGGGCCTGCGCTTCAGCGGGTTCATCGCGTGGCTGCTGTGGCTCGCCGTGCACATCGTGTACATCGTCGGCTTCAAGAGCCGCGTCACGACGGTGCTGCACTGGACCGTCAGCTTCATCGGCCGCGGCCGGTCGGAGCGCGTCTCGACGCAGCAACAGGTGCTCGGCCGGCTGGCACTCGAAGAGGTAGGCGACCGCTTCAGCCTCGGCGCGGAGGAGCAGGTTCAGACGAGGCCGAGAAGGACCGCGAAGGCGAAGTAGAACGCCCCCGCTGCGGCGAGGGTCCGGGCGCCCAGCCAGCTCTTCGTCAGCACGACGAGCAGGAAGATGACGGCGGCAGCGGTCGCCGCGGCTGAGAGCAGCAGCGGCCCCCCGAGGTCCCAGCTGGTGAACAGGATGCCCAAGCCGCTCGGCACCGTGGCCTGCACCATCATCGATCCGCTGATGTTGGACAGCGCCAGCTGCGACTTGCCCTGCCGCACCCAGATGAGCGCGTTCATGACCTCCGGCAGCTCTGTGGCGACGGGCGCCAGCAGCAGGGCCGTCACCGCCGCTGACAGCCCGAGCTCCGGCCCCGCCCAGGACAACTGGTCGACGAACACCTGCGAGGCGACGAACACGACCGCCAGCATGGCGACGGTCTGCACCAGCACCACCGGCATCCCCGGGGCGGCCGAGCCGCCGAGTCGCAGCGGCTCGAGCTCCGCTTCCTCGTCGTCGTGCTCGGCCCGAAGCTCTGTCACGACGTACGCCACGTAGACCGCGAAGAACACCAGCCCGAGCCACGGCTTCCAGGCGAACGCGATGAGGCCGAGCCCGATCTTGACCGCGAAGATCAGCAGGAACCACAGCTGGTCACGGCCCAGCCGCGTCGTGTCGATGTGCGGGAGCGGCCGCCGTCGCACGAGGAGCGTCACTCCTACGACGGCATAGGCGAGGGTCCCGAGCACCAGCGGACCGCCCAGGGCGGCGCCGATCCCGATGTCGTCCGTGTGACCCTGCGTCACCGCGACCCCCGTGACGACGCTCTCGGGCAGTGCGGTGCCGATCGCTGCCAGCACCGTGCCGACCGCGAGGGTGCCGACCTTCAGCAGCCTTCCCAGGTGCTCGACGGCGTTGACGAACAGCTCGCAGGAGAAGTAGATCGCTGCGGCGGAAGCGATGAGCAGCACGATGTGGAGCACCCGAAGACCCTACGGACGAGGGAGCGCGCCACCCGTTCGGCTCTCCAGGAACAGACCGGACCTGTCGATGCAAAGGTGCACGCTTCCCCCCGAGGCATCACGGCAACTTCCAGGCAGGTGAGGACGCATGACGTCCCAGACTCGTTCCGCCCCGCGGACCGGCGAGACGGGTCCTCTCCCCGCGGCCAACGGTGACCGCGTGGTCGCGCTGCTCCGAGCGCACATCCCGCTGTCGCTCTTGATCGACCTCATCGACAACGACCCGCACTCGCGCGAGCTCTACGCGAACGAGCGGGTCACGCCCTCCTGAGCGGCGACGGCAGCCGCGTCGCCCTCGCGCAGCAGTACCACAGCCGCCCCCGCCGCCAGCGCGCCGAGGAGCGTGCCGAGGCCTTCCGTCGTACGCGGGTCCTGCGAGGTCAGGACCCGGTCTTCCGGCCCGAGGTCCAGTGCTGGTACGGCGAGCGGCCGGCCGGCCACCTCCACGTGGACGCTCCCGGGCCGGCCGCTGAAGTGGTCGCCGTAGCTCGGGATGTCGACGGCGGCGTCGTTGACCCCGGGCGGCACCTCTGCGAGCCGCGTCGCGAACGGCGTGAGCGAGCAGGCGAAGACCTCGTCGACGCCGACCTCGAGCGCTGCCTGTGCCGTCTCGGCGGTGGTGAACGCGACCGCGCAGCCGACGAGCTGGTCAGGGCTGGTGACGACGACGACCGTCGCGCCCGACGCGACCGCGCCCAGGAGCAGGCAGGGCAGCTGCCAGTGCAGCGGGAGCAGCAGCCCGACCCGGTCGGGTCCGCCGTACCCGTCCACGAGCAGGTTCGCGGTCTTGCTGACCCAGTTGGCCGTGGTGGCGCCGGACAGCTCGATCCGGGCGGGTCCGTCGACGTACGTGATCAGCGGTTGCGCCGGATCCCGGTCGGCCACCAGTCCCGCGGTGAGGTCCTTCAGCACGCGGTCCACGCTACGGGGCCACAAGGTCCTCACTCTTCGGCGAGTCGACCAAGTGCGAGGAGCCGCCCACTTACCCTCTTTTGCATGCGTTCTCGTGCTCTTTCCTGCAAGTCCCTGGCCATCGCTGTGGCTGCGCTCAGTGCCGTGGCAGGCTGCAACGGCTCGTCGGACAAGGTGGCCGTCAAGCCGGCCGCGGCGACGACCCCGTCCGCCACGCCCAGCGCGACCCCGAAGCCGGTCCTCGCGGACGCGCTCACGGGCCTGACGGCTGCGGGCGGGCCGGTGGTCGCGGTGAAGATCGACAACGCTCCGCTGGCCCGGCCGTTCCAGAAGGGCATCGGCCGCGCCGCCGTGGTCTACCAGGAGCTCGTGGAGGGCGGTCTCACGCGCTTCCTCGCGATCTACGAGGTCAAGAACGCGGGCAGCGGGGACGTCGGGCCGGTGCGGTCCGCCCGCGAGTCCGACGTCGGGGTCCTGCGCGCCTATGACAACCCGCCGCTCGGGTTCTCCGGCGCCAACAGGGGCGTGCTGGCGATCTTCCGCTCGGCCCAGCGGTCGGGCTGGCTCAAGGACGGGTCGTACGACGACTTCTCCGGCGCCTACCGGCTCGGCTCCCACCGCAAGGACGCCCGCAACTTCTTCGTCGACCTCGGCAAGCTGTCGTCGCTGAACCCGGCGAACACCGTGAAGGACGTCGGCTTCACCTTCTCGCCCGGGACGCCCACGACCGGGCTGCCGGCGGCCAGCGCCGTCGCGTCCTTCTCGCCGCACACCCGGGTCGGCCTGACCTACCAGCCTGCGACGCACAGCTGGGCGCTGACGCAGAACGGCACGCCGATGGCCGGCGTGGCGCCCGCGAACGTCGTCGT